>CAZWIN010000417.1:0-2531 GCA_964633855.1 uncultured Chitinophagales bacterium | reverse complement strand
TTGGCATTACGGTGGAAAATGTTGTTGCAGCAGCAAAAAGGGCCCTTGCATGAAAATCGCGATCGCCGGCGACCACGCCGGCTTTCCCTTGAAGAAATTTCTTGTTGAGGAACTAAGTAGGGCAGGTTTTGAGATGCTGGATCTGGGTGCATATGATGAAACGCCTTCTGACTATCCGGATTTTGCGCGTGCCCTTGGCAATGCAGTTGTTTCAGGCAAGGCGGAGAAGGGAGTACTTGTTTGCGGAAGCGGCATCGGCGCTTGCGTCGCAGCAAACAAAATTAAGGGCGTTCGAGCAGGACTTGCACACGACACGTATTCAGGCCATCAGGGTGTTGAGCATGATGATATGAATGTGTTGTGTCTCGGTGCCCGTGTTATTGGTCCCGCACCGGCGCTGGAAATTGCCCAAGCATTCGCGAGCGCGAAATACACAAATGAAGAACGTCATGCACGGCGTTTGAAAAAGGTTTTGGATATAGAGCAAAGACAAAAATAAATAGAACACCGATGGCACCGATTGTGCAGATTTTTACAGATCAACAATCAAGGTCTATCAGTTCTTGCTGTGTCATCAGTGTCCCATCCAGGGAGGCGGAATGAACAATTTGCAGAAACTCGAACAACTCGGGCAGAGCATCTGGTATGACAATATCAGCCGCGGACTTATCCTTGGCGGCGAATTGAAGCGGATGGTGGGGGAAGGCCTGCTCGGCGTTACCTCCAATCCTACAATCTTCGACAAGGCGATTTCCGGTAGCAAGGACTACGATGAACAGATACGTGGACTTGTGGAGAAGAATCCGGATATCAATGCAGGCGATATCATTCAGGCATTGATGATCAGAGATATCCAGATGGCGTGTGACGTATTGGTAACGGCCTACGACCGGACAGCCGGGAGGGATGGCTATGTGAGTGTTGAAGTTACACCGAACAAGGCGCGGGATACAAAGGCAACAATTGCTGAGGTGCGTGAGCTCTGGACAAAGATCAACCGGAAGAATCTTATGGTCAAAATTCCGGCCACAAAAGAAGGCCTTCCGGCGATAGAGCAGGCGATCTCTGAAGGGATCAACATCAACGTCACTCTTATTTTTTCCGTTGAACGTTACCGCGAAGTCGGGAATGCCTACATTTCCGGACTTGAACGCCGGGTGAAGGAAGGAAAGCCTGCCGGGCATGTAGCTTCTGTCGCAAGCGTATTCGTCAGCCGCATTGATACGCTGGTTGATGAACTGCTTGCGAAGAAGGATCCCGCCGCTCATACAACACTGATGGGCAAGGCAGCCGTGGCGAACACAAAACTTGTGTACCAGGCATTCAAGGAGATCTTTGGCTCATCACGGTTTGCCACGCTTCAATCGATGGGCGCGGCTGTACAACGTCCGCTGTGGGGTAGTACGGGGACGAAGAATCCCGCGTACAGCGACTTGCTGTATGTTGATACCCTGATAGGGCCACACACCGTGAATACTGTTCCACCACAAACCTACACTGCTATTCTTGACCATTCGAGGCCGGCATTGACGGTTGAGACGGGGCTCGAAGGTGCACGCAAATTGTTGAGCGATGTTGCGGCCGCGGGAGTTGATATGAAATGGGTATTGCAAAAGCTGGAAGACGATGGAGTAGCGTCATTTGAAAAATCATTCGATGGCCTGTACAATAACCTCGATGAAAAGAGGGGACGGTTTGCAGGGGCATCGATTCCAACAACATAATAATTCCTATTCTTATTGTTCAACATTAAAGAAAGGATTTTGTCATGGGACTCTTTGATGAACTTGCTGGCTCCGTATTGAAGTCGGTTACCTCCAACGAGGGTATGCAGAATAACCTTCTCGGCAGCGTTACCGAAATGCTTGGTAGCTCCGGCACCGGCGGGATTGCAGGCCTGGCAAAAACATTTGCCGATAAAGGGCTCGGGGACGTTGTAAACTCCTGGATCGGTACAGGGAAGAATCTCCCGATCAGCGCTGATCAAATCCAACAAGTGCTTGGCAATCCGCAGATTGCACAAGTTGCACAAAAGCTTGGCGTCTCTCCTGCGGATGCTTCCAAAGCGCTGGCACAATTTCTTCCGCAAATTATTGACAAGCTGACGCCGAACGGGTCCGTACCAACGGACGATGTGGTTTCCAAAGGGCTTGGCGCTCTCAAGGGATCGATCTTCGGGCAATAAGTAGCCCTTTTTTTCCGGCAATTTTCGAAGAGGCATTGGCTTACTTTACTGAACAGCGAAAGGCATCAGAATGCAAATAGGTTTTGTCGGCCTTGGAAAAATGGGCGGCAACATGGTAGAGCGCCTGTTGCGGGATAAACACCAGCTGGTGATCTATAACCGTACGCCGGACAAGGTACAGGAGTATGCTGCAAAGGGTGCGATTCCGTCTAATTCACTCAAAGAGATGGTGAACAAACTCCAGGGCAGGAAAGCAGTTTGGCTTATGGTGCCTTCCGGTGCACCTGTTGATCAGAATATCACCGATCTGATTCCTTTACTTTCCAAAGGTGACATCATTATTGAT
>CAZWIN010000416.1:0-2533 GCA_964633855.1 uncultured Chitinophagales bacterium | reverse complement strand
GATCATGTACTCTCGTGAGTGTACGCGAAACTGTTTTGGAAATCAATTGTTGATTGCTTTTCGGACGCTTCTTTCCTATCTTTTTTCCATACTTCATTAGCACTGAAGCTTCCCATGCGATTGGTTCCCCCGTATATAGAATCTCTTGAGCCGTACAAACCCGGCAAGCCCGCCTCAGAACTTCAAAAGGAATTGGGAATCAAGGACGTTATCAAGCTGGCATCGAACGAGAATCCGCTTGGTTCCTCTCCGCTCGCCCTTGAAGAAATGTTACGCTGCGTGCACGCACTTCACCTCTACCCAAACGGAGGACTTGACCTTCGCGGAATCCTTGCAGAACGGTTTGAAGTGAACATCGCCAACGTTATTACAGGAAGCGGTTCTGAGGGGATCATGTCAAGTATTATCAGGACATTCCTTTGTGATGACGACGAAGTGCTTACCTCTGAAGGAACATTTATTGGTTTCTACGTGCTTGCGCGGTCGCGCGGAATCAAGATGGTCACGGTGCCCCTCAAGGACTACCGGTACGACTTGCCGGCTCTCGCATCGGCTATTACGACCAAAACAAAGATCATCTACCTTGCAAATCCCAACAACCCGACCGGTACAATTTTTACCAGGGCCGAGTTTGACCAGTTCATGAAGTTCGTTCCCTCCCACACTTTGATCATTCTGGATGAAGCATACTTCGAGTACGCAAAGGATAACCCGAAGTATCCTGACTCAATGCACTACCGATATGACAACGTCATCACGCTTCGCACGTTTTCAAAAATCTACGGACTTGCGGGCGTTCGCATAGGATATGGATTCGCTCATGAGGAACTCATCAAGAACCTCCTGAAGGTGAAACTGCCGTTTGAACCAAGTACACCCGCCCAAGCCGCGGGCATTGGCGCACTCCGTGATGCGTCCTTTGTCCATCGTTCCCTCGAAGTGAATACGAACGGACTTGCCATGCTTGTTCCGGCACTTGCCGCATTGGGATTTTCCTCCGTTCCCACAGAAGCAAACTTTGTGATGGTCCCTTTGCCGTCCGAAGAAGACGCGAACACACTCTGCAATGAACTCCTTCAGCTTGGGGTCATCATCAGACCGTTGAGGGCATTCGGTCTTCCGCATTGCGTTAGAATCAGTATCGGCAGCGCGCAAGAGATTGAACAGCTTCTTTCGGCCATGCAAAAAATTCAGATCACCAACGACTCATTGAGCAACCATGCAAACTGAAAACGCGGGGGCTGTTTCCGCCCAAGACACTGATTTCCTCCCGATCAATGGAACGGACTACGTTGAGTTCTATGTCGGCAACGCGAAACAATGCGCTCACTTTTACCGCTCGGCGTTCGGGTTCCGGCTTGTCGCATACCGGGGGCCGGAAACAGGAACCCGTGACAAGGTTTCCTATGTGCTTCAACAGGACAAAATCCGCATCGTTCTAACAACACCATTGCAGCCGGATTCGCCCATTGCACACCATATTGCGCTTCATGGCGACGGAGTAAAGGATATTGCGCTTTGGGTGGATGATGCCGCGTCAGCGCACAGAGAGACCGTCCTACGAGGGGCCATTTCTGTGATGACGCCCACAGCACTTCAAGATCAAGATGGGCAAATTTGTATGTCAGCCATAGCAACCTATGGAGACACAATTCACACGTTTATTGAGCGCCGGAATTATAGCGGGATTTTTCTTCCCGGTTTCAGGAAGGTCGAGAACGATGACCCCGTCTCAAGACCTGTCGGCCTTAAATATATTGACCACATGGTTGGGAACGTCGGTTGGGGTCAGATGAACACATGGGTGAATTTTTACGCGGACGTTATGGGCTTCAAGCTGTACCAGCATTTTGACGACAAAGACATCAGCACTGAATACTCCGCGCTCATGTCAAAGGTCATGGCCAACGGAAACGGACGCATAAAGTTTCCGATCAACGAGCCGGCGGTTGGAAAACGAAAATCGCAAATCGAAGAATACTTGGATTTCTACAAGGGGCCCGGGGTTCAACACATAGCGATGGCAACGGATGACATCATCTCGACGGTTTCAAAACTGAGAAACCAGGGAATCGAATTCCTGAGAGTGCCAAACACGTACTACGAAGAACTCAGCAACCGCATCGGGCCGATCGATGAACGCATTGAGACACTCGCTTCCCTCGGGATTCTGGTGGATCGTGACGATGAAGGATACATGCTTCAGATTTTTACCAAACCGGTCGAAGACAGACCGACATTATTCTACGAGATCATTCAACGTAAAGGAAGCAAAAGCTTTGGCAAAGGAAATTTTAAAGCGCTCTTTGAGGCAATTGAACGCGAGCAGGCAGCACGGGGGAATCTCTGACATGAACACTATGCGACGCGTCAAGAGCGACATGAGGGGAAGGAGCATTTCATTTACAGTGACGGAGGTAGCCATGAGAATTGTATGTTCTCTCATACTATGCTTGCTGGTCGTTTCCGGCAAGACATTCGCCCAGGGTTGGGTACAACAAAACCCCGGACTCTCGATCACGCTCTTCGAGGT
>CAZWIN010000415.1:0-2542 GCA_964633855.1 uncultured Chitinophagales bacterium | reverse complement strand
CCCTTGAAGCCCGAATGTTCTACGGGCATCAGGGCATCTTTGAGTAATTTCTTCAGATCTTTCATCTGTCGCTGCAAGACAGAATCGTTTTCGAAAACAATGCATGCGATGATGTCGGCTGAAATTGTTCTGACTGATCCCTGCTGTGTCCGGAGTTTGATCATAGGTATTCTCGCTTCCTTATGCTTTGTTAAAAAATTCTCTTGGTACAATCGTATTGTCAACATACTTCTGTGCCGCTCGGAGCACTTGCTGCTTTGCCGAAGCAAGAGAGATGCCCTCCATCCTCGCTCCAGCTGCATTCTTGTGGCCGCCGCCGCCAAATTCCCTCGCAAGCTCGTTGATGGGGAGGTCGCCTTTTGAGCGAAAACTGATTTTTACTCCATCAGTCAATTCAAGAAACAAAATGCCGGCAACAACTCCTCCGATGCTCATGGGGTATGTGGTGAAATTGTCCGTATCCTCTTCTTTCGTCAGGGTTTTATTCAGCATCTCCTGGGTGATGGTAACGGAAGCAAGCCTCTTGTCGAAATGTGTTTCAAGGCTTGCAAGGCAACCACCAAGTAATTGAATTCTCCCTGGCGACCATTGTTCATATACGTTATGGAAAATAGAAACCGGGTCAGCACCACACTCGTTTAGATGGGAAACAATTTGAAATATTTCCGGATCCACACGGGGATAACGGAATGAACCGGTATCGGTCAAGATGGCGCAGTACAAGGCCTGTGCAATCAAGGGCTGGAGCTGTTTGCCATGCAGTGTGAGCAGAATTCTATACACAATCTCCCCCGTGGAGGTCGCCCCGTCATCAATAACGTAGTGATCCGCAAAGAGGTGGGGGTTCAGGTGGTGATCAATGCATATCTTGATTGCACGACTGGAGAGAACATGAGACTGCATCTCCTTCAGCCGGTCGGGCTGGTTTGTATCCAGCACAACAATAGCATCCGCATGTTGGATCGTTGCGATATCCCGGCTGCTGTCAAACCTTTTGATACGCTTGTTCGGGTCGAGAAAGAGGTATACCTCGGGGGTAGAACTACAGTTGAGAATAGCGACGTGTTTTCCGTTGGCTGCAAGCCATTCTGCGAGAGCCACCTCCGAGCCAAGGCCATCCCCATCGGGATTGACGTGCGTGGTAAGAACAAATGAATGGTGGGTTTGAAGTATGGGGAGGATAGCTTCAATCGCAGTATTCATTCAACCGCAAAATTATGGCACTGATGTTCTTGCAAAAAATATACTCAATTGCCGGAAAACAATCCACGAGCATGAGCGGAAGCGACAGGTACAAAAATAAAGGGAGGCATTGCCTCCCTTTGGATGTTACTTACCGGTTATTGAATGATCCAGGTTTCGTCCCCGTCCAAAAGTGACTGCAGGTCAGCGGTTTTCTTTTTGGATTTTGCTTTTGCGATTTGATCGCGCATCAACTCTTCATATGGTGCACGGTCAATGGCAAGGAAAACGCCGAATGGCCTGGGGAGATCCGCATTTTGTGTCATATTGGCAAGAATAAATGCCAGGGTCGAGTCTTGTTCGTTGTGGACCAGAAGATCGTTGACGGAATATGGCCCTTCATTAATACGGACAACCTCGGGAGTGAATCCGTTGAGGCGGATTCCTTTATCTTTTTGCTTTCCGAAAATAAGTGGCTTGCCCTGCTCCAGGTACACGCATTGTTCGTCCCGTGTTTCTTTTTCCGTCCACTGGAAGAATGCGCCGTCATTGAAGACATTGCAATTTTGGTATATCTCCAGGAACGTAGCTCCGCGATGGGCATCTCCGCGCCTCACCATTTCCTGAAGGTGTTTCGGGTCTCTGTCCATGGTCCTGGCAACAAATGTCGCATTGGCGCCAAGTGCCAAAGAAACAGGAACGAATGGTGCGTCAATGACTCCCATCGGAGTTGATTTTGTGAACTGCCCAATGCGTGAAGTGGGGGAGTATTGTCCCTTGGTGAGGCCGTAAATCTCATTGTTAAACAACATGATTTTAACGCTCACATTTCTCCTGAGCATATGAATCATGTGGTTCCCTCCGATGCTCAGTCCGTCGCCGTCGCCGGTTGCCACCCAGACAGTCAGATCGGGATTTGCCATTTTAACTCCCGCCGCAATTGCGGGAGCGCGACCGTGAATACCATGAATGCCAAAGGTTTCAACATAGTAGGGGAATCGGCTGGAGCATCCGATACCTGAGACCATAACGTAGTCTTCTTTTTTGTGCGCCAGCTCCGGCATGACGCGCTGGACTTGTGCGAGAATGGAATAGTCGCCACATCCCGGGCACCAGCGCACATCCTGATCTGATTGGAAATCTTTGACCGTCAGCTTTATTGGTGCCGCTTGTTCTAGTGTTTCAGGCATGAGTGCCTCCAAGAATGGAATCAATTTGTTGTTCAATTTCTTCGGACCTCAGAGGAAGCCCTTTGATCACATTGAATCCTATTGCCGGAACAAGATATTTGGCCCTCAGCATTTTGATGAGCTGGCCATTGTTAATTTCCGGAACAAGGATGTTCTTGTACTTGTAGAGA
>CAZWIN010000414.1:0-2545 GCA_964633855.1 uncultured Chitinophagales bacterium | reverse complement strand
CGGTGTTTGACGATGAAGAAATCACAGAGGAAACAGATGAGGAGGAGGGGAATCGGGGGGGGGGGGTGGGTGTGGGTAATTACCCGAACCCTTTTAATCCAAGTACAACCATTGCTTTTAAATTGACTAAAGATTCAAAGGTAACGATACGTATTCTGGATGTTCTTGGCAGGGAGGTCGGTGTGCTGTTGAACGGCGAAGAGATTGAAGAAGGCTCGCAAAGTGTGTTGTTCGACGCAACAAATTTTGCTTCGGGTGTTTACTTCTATCAAATAGATACACAAAATCTTGATGGGAGTGCTGGTGGAACAAGACAGACCGGCAAGATGCTGCTTATGAAGTAGAGTACCCCGCCCTATTAAATAGCCCCGGCATACTGTATCGCCGGGGCTATTGTTTCCTTTCAGTAAACTGCATAGCCTTCCATTGGGCGAACAAATCCTTGCACTTATTGCGTTGGTATTTCCCCGTTGAGGTTACCGGAATGTCGTTCCCAAACACGATTGCCTTCGGGGCTTTTGCATAGGGGAGATGTTTCCGGCAGTGAGCGAGCACTTCTTCTTCAGTGAGCACAACGCCAGCTTTTGCTTTCACGTACGCTCCCACCTCTTCACCGTACCAATCGTTCTCAAACCCCACGGCAATGCCTGCGGCGATGCCGGGCATGCACATCAACACTTCATCTATCTCAAACGGTGATATATTCACTCCACCGCGGATGATCAATTCCTTCAACCTGCCGGTGATGAAAAAGAATTTCCGTTCCTGTTCGTCATACCGGAAGAATCCTTCGTCGCCGCTTCTGAACCAGCCGTGAGTGAAGGCGCTCTCGTTCGCGCCGTTATTCTGAAAATAATATTTCATCACGTTGTGGCCGCGTATGACAATCTCGCCCTTTTCGCCTTCGTCCATTTCATTCCCTTGCTCATCGTGAATTGCCATCTCATTCACCGGAAGGGGGACGCCAATGGAAGGGAAGCCGTATTTGGAGAGCCAGAGTTTGTGCTCGCCTTTGGGCAGGTCAATAGGCAGGAAGCAGGAGTAACACGTCGTTTCCGAGAGCCCATAGCCATGCATTACCGGAATGCCGAACTCATGTTCGAATTTCAACGCCAGCTCCACGGTCAGCGGCCCGGCGCCGCAGATGATATGACGGAAATGGCTCAGCTTGTAGTTTTCGAGTGTCAGCTTGGCGTGAAGCAAAAACTGTAACAGTGTCGGGACAACGCTGACGACATGTACTTTCTCGATACTGATCCGCTCGAAGAATTTATCGGCATGGAATTTCTGGTTCAGTACAACACCGCCACCGAAGTACAACGGCGTCATCAACGTGACAATAATGCCGTTGACATGATGAATCGGCAACACACACATCATGCGCTGGTCATCGGAAAGGCGGTGCCACTCGGCTATTGCCATCGGATCGCACAAGAGATTGTGCTGTGTGAGAACAACACCTTTCGGATTGCCGGTCGTGCCCGATGTATAGACAATCAGGGCTTCATCCTGGAGATTGGGTGAGGTGGGAAGGTCCAATCGGGTTGAGTGGCGCGTAATTTCAGATGCGAATTGGGGAAGAGACGGGTCAACCTTCCTGCCGACCTGGACAATGGTTTCAACCTTCGGTAACTGGGGCTTGAAGCTGTTTAGCCGTTCGACAAACTGATCTCTCACGAACACCAGTTTTGTCTCCGAGTTTTGCAGGATATAGACAATCCGTTTGTCATCCTCGCCGACATTGATCGGCACCACCACAGCACCCATTACTAAAGCCGCAAAATACTGTATTACGGTGTCGGAGTGGTTGTACGACATTGTGGCAATCCGGTCTCCGGCCCTGAGCCCAAGGCTTGCAAGATAGTTTACCGTCTTGCAGACTTCCTCATACAATTCACGGTAGGAATATTCCCGCCTGTGCCCATCATCGTCATAAAAAATCAGGAATGGCTTCTGCTCGTATTGATCAACACGCTCTTCAAGCAGATCCTTGATATTGGCATACGGAACCATCGGCTCGGTGGCAGGAATATCCGCGACGGTTTGAGCGTTGAAAATTTTTTCCTGGAGGTCTGGAGGAAGTTGTGACATGCAATGAACTTCAGATGAGAGGTATTTGGGAAGTCCTTGTTGAAGAAGCGGGCTGAGAAGATAGAGACGTTCCGTATCCGTACATCATTTCCGTAAGGACATTGTCATTCGATCGGAAAAGGAAAACGAGCATCGGCTAGAATGCAGTTACTTCATTGTTCGTGGTTGTCATCTCTGCAAATAACGCACTGCAACATGGAAGCCGGCGGAATTACTTCGGTGACCAGCTTTTCCAATAGTCCTTCCACTCAACCTCTTCTCCCGCTGGGAGAACATGGATGGGGTTGAGGCCGTCCAGCATAACGGCATATTCATCCGTATGTGTTTTTGTTGATTGAGAAGCCAGGGCCTTCGGGTGCGGGCCGTGATGGATGCCGCGTGGATGCAACGTAATCATCCCCGGCCCGTTTTTGTCCCGGCTGAAGAAATTGCCGTCATGATAGAATATTAACTC
>CAZWIN010000413.1:0-2550 GCA_964633855.1 uncultured Chitinophagales bacterium | reverse complement strand
GTGTAATTATCGAACAAGACCTTGCCAATTATATCCGTTTCAATTTCCAGCAACGGACGACCGGTACAAGAGTCTATGCGGCAACAATCACCAATGGCACGCCAACAACAAGATACGATCTCAGCATTACGAATGGCAACCCGATTTATATGCGCGTTACCAGAGCAGGAAACACCTGGACGCACAGGTACTCGTATAACGGAACCACGTGGACGACCGCCGGAACATTCTCGTTTACACTCACCGTTGGTCGGGTCGGTCCATTCTTCCTGAATGCTGGTTCTCCGGCGCCACAATTCACAGGATTGGCTGACTATTTCTTCAATAATGCAAGTCCTATCTCTCCCGAAGACGGGAGCTTTGTTGCGGCATCAATAACAACACACCCGACAAACCAAACCGCCGTGGTGGGTGACTCAGTACTGCTTTCCGTGACTGCCGTAGGTTCGTTGCCGCTTACGTATCAATGGCAGCAAAATGGAACAAACATCCCTGGAGCAACATCGGCAACGTATTTGAAACCGAAGAGCAAGCAATCCGACAACGGAGACTTATTCAGATGTATCGTCACCAACAGCGGTGGTTCGGACACAAGTGATGCGGCAATAATCACTGTTCTCCCCCATCCGTCCGGAATTGAATCCGACGATTTCAATACATTCGGGCTTGCTCCCGGACAGTGGGGAATCATAAATCCTCTCAACACCCTTATTACATTAACCGGCACAAATACGCCTAATGCTTTCCTGACATTCACCCTCCCAGCAGGAGTTGCGCATGATGTTTGGTCCGACAATAATTTCGCCCCGAGGATTCTCCAATCAGTGAATGATGCTGATTTCGAAGTCGAGGCAAAGTTCGAATCCAACTTCTCGGCAAGCTCACAAATGCAGGGTATTATTGTCCAACAGGATGCGTTGAACTTCGTTCGTTTCGACTTCACGCGCAAAACGTCGACAACAAATATTTATGCGGCCACATTCCTCAACGGTGTTCCAACAACCCGCCACGATGTGAGCGTGAGCGTCTCCAATCCGTCATACATGCGAGTACGACGCCAGGGAAACCAATGGACACAGTTCTATTCCAACGATGGGTCAAACTGGATAACTGGAGCGAGTTTCACATACTCGCTCAGTGCAAACGCCATCGGACCGTTTGCCGGCAATGCGGGAACAACTCCCCCCGCGTTTACATCAAACGTCGATTATTTCTTCCTCGTCGCTGATCCGGTGGAACCCGAAGACGGAGGCACGGCGGTCGATACGTTCCCTCCGGATATTCTTCAAGTGAGCAACGTCCCCGGAGCGGAATCTTTCCTTGTCAACTGGATTACCAACGAGCCGACAAACGGAATCATTCAATACGGCCTGACGACGGGCTACGAGCTGGGAAGCGCTCAACATGCAGACCTGAGAACATCACATACCTTGCAAGCAACGGGCTTGCAGAATAGTACCCAGTATCATTTCAGAATCATCGCCATGGATGGCGCCGGCAACGCCGACACCAGCGGCAATTTTACTCTCACCACATCCTCTCCGACGCCTCCGGTCGTGAATATGTGGTATGGGAATACACAGACATTTGGTCACAACGGTAATCCGCAACCATATATCAACCTTCTTGGTAACGTCACTGACCCGCACGGTATTTCTTCCCTGAAGTATACACTGAACGGTGGACCGGAAGTGAACCTCAGCATGGGACCGGATACCCGCCGGCTCTTAAAGAAGGGGGATTTTAATGTCGATATCCTGTACTCGACGCTCCTTCCGCAGCCGCAGACCAATCAGGTGATTATCATCGCTGCTGACAGTCAATTCACGGTGAAGAGGGAGACTGTTACTGTACATTATGTCCCGAATGTATCCTGGTCCAAAACTTACCAGATTGACTGGAGCACGGCTCCATCCATACAGAGCGTCGCCCAGGTTGTTGACGGGAAGTGGACGATCAACAACGGCAATCTGCGCGTCGTGGAACCGGGATATGACCGTCTTGTTGCAATTGGTGAACAGACATGGAATGACTACGAGATCAGCGCACCCATCACAATTCATTCTGTCGATACAGCAGGATTCAAGGCGCCAAGCAACGGCGCGGGCATCGGGTTCCTGATGCGTTGGCCCGGACATAGCGACTTACCCGCATCAACAGCGGGGATGCAACCAAAGACAGGTTTCCTCCCGCTCGGATCGTTGTCCTGGTACGATTGGGATAACGACTTCAGTCAGCGAATGAGAATATACGGCAATGGCCTCGTTGTTCTGAATCAGGATAATTCCGGACGGACACTATCCCTTGGCGTGCGTTACATATTCAAAGCCAGAGTGCAGACCATCGCCGGTGTTGGCGGACAGTATCAGATCAAGATATGGCAGGATGGAACTCCGGAACCGGTGGGTTGGGATCTTTATGGCATACAGAGTTTCAATAATCCGCAGCAGGGATGTGTTCTTCTCGTTGCCCATCATCTGGATGTGAGCATCGGTAACGTGACCGTTATTCCACTCGACGCCCTTTCCACTATTGTGTCGGATGATTTCT
>CAZWIN010000412.1:0-2565 GCA_964633855.1 uncultured Chitinophagales bacterium | reverse complement strand
ATTTAATGGAATGAATTTTTTGGCACGGCGCGAGGCACTGATTCTCTCCGGCGGCTTTGCCGAAGATCAACCCTCAGCCGAGGATATAGAGCTGGGGTACCGTTTTCATAAACAAGGTATTGCTGCCTTGTTTCTCCCGGACGTCATGATCCAGCATTGTTACCCCAAAAAATTTTCGGTTCTGCTTCGCCGAAAATTCTGGCACGGGAAAGGATATGCCCTGGTATTTCGCAGGTGCCCTGATTTGCACCGGTCTTTACCCGGCGACTACGGCATTTTTCTGGCTCACGCAAAAGCATTGCTTCATCCGGCCTTTTACTTTTACTATATCGCAAGCAGTATAGCCTTTTTCTCCGGCGTGATATACGGAAGAGCCGGCCAACAGCACCACGTTTGGCCCATGGAACACAAGAGAACCCTGCCATCATGAAGTGCTCCTCTCGTTTCCCTTCTACCATAGTGCGCAGCAAGGACGTTCATGTCTGGCGCCTTCATCTTGATCAACTTCGCACCGGGTTCAATGCATCTTTTGACCTCTTATCGGAGGACGAGCAGCATCGCGCTCTCAGGTTTCATTTCGCGTTGGATCGCGAACGCTTCGTGCTTGCGCGAGCCGGCCTCCGTACTGTCTTAAGCCATTATACCGGTGTCAGCCCGAAGCATCTGCGGTTTTCATATTCCCAGTACGGCAAGCCAATTCTATGCGACGATGACCATTCCCCGGGCGGCTTCACATTCAATCTTTCTCATTCAGGGGACATTGCTCTTATTGGCATTACGCGGGGCGAAGCCATCGGTGTTGATGTGGAGCATTGCCGAGACAACGTGATGGCAGAAAACATCATCGATGATATATTCTCGTCAACGGAGATTGCTGCATTCCGGGCCCTGCCGGACAGCCAGCAAAAAGAAGCATTCTTTACCTACTGGACATGCAAAGAGGCATACATCAAAGGGCAAGGCGAAGGGTTTTCATTTCCGCTAAAGAGTTTTGACGTGGTATTTTCAGATGATGGCCGACAAGACATTTGTCTTCAAACCCGGCCGAATCCATCCGAAGGCAGGAAGTGGATAATAAAAACATTTCGTCCGGCACCATCATACAGAGGCGCTCTTGCGGTGCGGCTGAGCAGCCCGCAAGTTTCCTACCGGGCCTACCCTTCAGGCGATGACCTCGCCGAGTAGAACTACATTATCTTCACTCTGTTCAAGACGCTCTCCATCTCATCCATCACCCTATTCATCTTTTGCATCGTCAAATCAAACGGTGCGGAGGTGGTCATATCAACCCCCGCTCTTTGAAGCAACCGAACCGGGTAATCCGATCCGCCGGCGGAGAGCAGTTCAAGATAGCGACGCGTCGCGCCCTTGTCGCCGGCAAGTATTTGCTCGGAAATTGCAGCTGAAGCGGTGAAGGATGTTGCATACTGATACACGTAGAAATTATAGTAGAAGTGCGGTATGTGCGCCCACTCAACCTTGATTTCATCATCAATAATGCACACGCCTGCGTCATGGCCATAGTATTGCCGGTTAATGGCATCATAGATTTCACCCAACGAATCGCCCGTCAACGACTCCCCGCTCTCGGCTGTCTCGTGGATTTTAAGCTCGAACTCCGCAAACTGTGTCTGCCGGAAAACCGTCCCGCGAATACTGTCGAGGTACTCTCCAAGCAATGAAAGCCGCACACGGTCATCTGTGACAGTCTTGAGCATATAATCCATCAACAACGCCTCGTTGAGTGTCGAGGCGACTTCCGCAACGAATATTGAGTAGTGGGAGTTGACATATGGCTGGTTTGCATTCGTCAGGTAGGAATGCATGGTATGGCCAAGTTCATGCGTAATGGTGCTCACATCATCGTACTTGCCGTTGTAATTGAGAAGGATGTACGGATGGACGTCGTACACTGCGCCGTTGGAATATGCACCCGAGCGTTTTCCCTCACTGGGATAAACATCAACCCATCGTTCTGCAAATACGCGTTTAGCGGCGCTTATATAGGCGTTGCCAAGTGGTGCGAGGGACTCCAGGATATGTGCGTATGCGTTTTCGAGCGGGTAGTCAACGTCTGCAGCGGGAACCAACGGCGCGTAGAGGTCGTGATAATGCAACTGCTCCACGCCGAGAATCCGCTTGCGAAGATGGAGATAGCGGTGAAATGTCGGCAAATGCCTGTTGACGTTCTCCACCAGCCCGCGGTACACAGCAACCGGAATGTTACTGCCATCCAGTGCACGCTCAAGGCACGATTTATACTTTCGTGCCCGAGCAAAGAACATGTTTTTTTTCACTTCAGAGTAGAGTTGCGTGCCGAACGTTCTGCGGAACTGGTGATGAGCCCCAAAGTACGCAGAGAACACTTTTCGCCTGTCTTCCCGGTGGGGAGCTCCTTTATACAGGGCAAATGCTGCCTTGTCGACTTTGACCGTCTTGCCGTCGTTCATCACCACTTCAGGAAACGGGAAGTCGGCATTTGAAAAAATGCCATAAATACTGTTTGGCGCATCCGCTATCAATGTGGCATCGGCAAGAATCTTCTCCTCCCCCTCCTTTCCGGTA
>CAZWIN010000411.1:0-2586 GCA_964633855.1 uncultured Chitinophagales bacterium | reverse complement strand
GTCCGAGTACGAGTATTGTATCTCGGGATTGATCAGAAGTGTGTTGTTCTCGTGTTCGCTGAACAACCCAACACCGGCTTCCAGGTCAGTATATGTTTGTGTGGTTGCTATGAAACTGGAATGCAGCCGGGCCTCGACATCCGATGAGGCATTCCACACCAAGCCAAAGTGTGAACGCATAATGCGGTCGGTAAGTCGGGCGCGTCCCTCAAGCCCCGTACTTGTTACAGCGCCCGGCGAACCACGGTCAGCATCGGAGTAGTCGAAGCCGCCGGATGCGCTGAGTTCGGGGGAAAACCTGTACTGAAGAAAATTGTTGAGAAAAACGAGATCATAGTCTGCTCCTTCGCGCCGGAGCACCAACGATGTCACGCCGTCGTCAAATCTGAATTTGTACCGACCGTTGCCGCGTTCACGCCTGACCAATCCTCTCCATACGATCCCTGCACCCTTCCCACTGGCACTCACTTCCTGGGCTTGATACCCTGATGAACCGAGCGATGCCTTGGCCCTGATCGAATTTTTCCCTTCAGACTTGCGGGTAACAATATTGATGACTCCACCGATTGCGTCAGCTCCGTACACCGATGAGTGTCCCCCCTTCACGATCTCAATGTGTTGGACATTCGAGGTACTCAGCAAACCAAAATCGGTTTGACTATTCTGATAGCTGTTGTAGCGCAAACCGTCAATCAGTACAAGAGTGTGCTCCGAGTATGTTCCTCGCAAGGAAATCGACTGAATGCCGTTTCGACCACCATAGTCTCTCAAAAACAACGACGACACACCTGCAACGATCGACCCTACTGAACCACCGATACTGTTCTCAATCGCTGTTTGTGGAATAAAGGTGACGCTTGATGGTGATTTGATCGTAGAGACGGGCTGCCGGGTGGCGATGATGACAACTTCCTCCGCACGATAGTCCTTCGGAACAAGTTCTATCCTCAAGCCAGTAGCTGTATGCTCCTCAAGGAGCACTCGGAAGGAATGATACCCCAAATGATCTGCCGTAAATCTCGCAGGGTAAGTGTTAACTGAAAGAATGAACTGCCCAAGCGAGTCCGTAAACGCTGTTATAGAATTGTTCACAATAATTGAGACGTTATGAATGGGCAGGCCAAGGCTGGCGTCAACAACTATCCCATTAAGTTCTTTATCCGTAATGGGATATGCTGGCGCTCTCAGACATAAGAACAGGATGAGGCCAGACTGAATAGCTATGTGGATAACTCTGTGCATAAGTTGAAATAAAAAAGCCCCAGATTCCTTGCGGAAAACTGGGGCTTGAAAACCAAACTCAGACGGTGATACCCTAACCTTCCCGCGAAGGTATACATAGGTCAACATTCTGGCAGGTCTCCTGGCTCTCCCGATCCTCGAATACCTTCCCGCATGACATGTGTCGATGCAGTGGTTTGTTTATTTGAGGACTTGATCCGGAAAAGACCGGATCGGGATTACAGTTGCGGGGCAGCTTCCGTTTTACACGGAATTCCCTTTTCAGCCCGATAATGAGATCGGGCACCAAAACTCGTATTGGAAAAGAACGTTGCGACAACCGCTGTCAATATACTCTGTCGCGAGGCATTTGTCAAGAACAAAATCAATATCCGATGGCTACGCCCTCCTCCCGCGGGTCAGGCGCGCCAAGAAATTCTCCCGTCATCGGATCAATCATCAGTGCCTGACACCGACCGTTGTGGTCGAACGTAAGTTCCAGGGAATATCCCATGGCGGTCAGACTGTTCCGAACATCAGGCGTAAGCCCGTGGGGCTCGTAGAATATTCTATCCGGCAGCCATTGGTGATGAATACGCGGCCAATCAACGGCTTCTTGCATATTCAAATCAAAGTCAATGACATTCATAATCACCTGAGCAACAGCAGTCGATATCCGACTTCCTCCCCTTCCACCAACGGCCATGAAGGGCTTTCCATCCTTGAAAAGGATCGTTGGGGCCATGGAACTCAGCATCCTTTTCCGTGGGGCAATAGCGTTGGCTTCTCCTCCAACAAGCCCATACATATTCGGCGTACCCGGCTTGACCACAAAGTCATCCATTTCATTGTTCAGAAAAAACCCTGCTCCGCCGACAACTGTTTTTGACCCATAGAAGCCGTTTAATGTCACCGTAGCACTGACAACATTTCCGAACCCGTCAGCAACACAATAGTGCGTTGTCTGTTGACCTTCTGTTTCTTCCAACCGTCCTGCGTGTATCATGGCACTTGGTGTTGACTGAAGTAAGTCAACAGTTCTTGCACGTTCAGCAGCATACTCCTTTGACAGGAGTTCTGCAAGGGGGATCTCAATAAAATCCGGATCGCCAAGGTAGACTGCCCTGTCTGCATAGCTTCGTTGCGTAGCGGCGGCAAACACATGCAAGGCGCGCGAGCTGCCGATCTCCATGCGACGGAGATCAAACTGCTCAAGCATGTTGAGCGTCTGCAATACAACAACACCTCCGGCGGATGGGGGCGATGCAGTCATGATTCCGTATCCACGATATGAACCGATCAAGGGTGCTCGTTCAACCGGCTTGTATGCAGCCAAATCTGCCTGCGAGATAATTCCACCGCCAC
>CAZWIN010000410.1:0-2593 GCA_964633855.1 uncultured Chitinophagales bacterium | reverse complement strand
CAAGCTTGCTGTCACATCCATCATGGAACATTCGATGGATAAGTCCATGGACTCGAAGATGAAGGGGAAGGGAATGGAGAAGATGAAGAAGTCCATGGAAGACAAGCACGAAGAGAAGAGCGGCAAGGAATAGGGCACGCCGTAGGTAGTGACTGCGCAAAAGCCGGCAATACGTTTGCGCCAGTTGGTTGACTGGCGGGCAGCGGTAGCCTCCGGCCTCGTTAGTGGAAGTGTATTTCTTGCACTCGCGATGTTCCTGAGTTCGGAGTTTATTGGCAGCCCTTGGGTGGTGGTGCGATGGTTCGCCTCCATCCTGATGGGCACAGGGGTTCTTCCGCCGCCCGCCGGTTTTGATGTTCGAATCTTCTTCTCAGCAATTGCCGTACACTTCAGCTTTTCCATTGTACTCGCATGCATCATTGCTTTTGTTCTCCATCGCTGGGGTCTTGTTGTTGGAATACTCGGCGGTGCGGTGCTCGGGCTCTCGTTTTACTTCATTAATTTCTATTCGCTCTCGTACTTCTTTCCGTGGTTCTTTTCATTGAAGAGTTGGATTATGCTTGCCGGCCACGGCGTCTTCGGCGCCCTCGCCGGAGGCATATACGAATTGTTCGAGGTCGAGCGGTTCGTTCCGGCTGATCAATAGTTTCTCTTTTCGGGATTACCACCATGCCCTGGCAACAGCAGTTTTCACGAGATGTGTTCTCTCAGCGGGCTTTTCCTGCAATGGGAAGGCCCCGCACAGGAGGGCTTTCGGCACGCCTTATCCTCGGATTGATTACCGCGGCAATCGCACTCTTCTCCTATTTCCGATCAAGTGAATACAATACCATCACCGGCGAGCAGCAGCATGTGAGCATCACCGCAGAGCAGGAGGTTGCCCTTGGCTTGCAAGCCGCGCCCGACATGGCTCAGCAATATGGCGGGCTGCATCCGGACCGGGAAGCGCAAGCGCTTGTGGATAATGTCGGGAGAGCACTGGTTGCTTCAAGTGCTGCGGGGCAGTCCGGTTATCCGTTTGATTTTCACCTGCTTGCTGATCCGCAGACGGTCAATGCGTTTGCATTGCCGGGCGGACAGGTGTTCATCACGGCTGCATTGTTCTCGCGCCTCGAAACAGAAGGACAGTTAGCGGGTGTGCTCGGCCATGAAATCGGGCATGTTGTTGCACGGCATGGGGCGGAACATATTGCAAAACAGGAACTGACCCAGGGACTTACCGGCGCAGTGCTGCTTTCAACATACGACCCCAATAATCCTGCGAGCCAGCAAACTGCTCAAATAGCGGCAGTGATTGGCAACCTGGTGAATATGAAATACGGAAGGGAAGACGAGCTTGAATCCGATGCGCTTGGCGTACGTTTCATGAGCGAAACCGGCTACGATCCGCGTGCGATGATCAGGGTGATGGAGATTCTTGAGCAGGCTTCAGGGGGAGCACGACAACCGGAATTTCAGAGCACACACCCGAGTCCCGAAAACAGAATAGCAAAAATCAAGGAAGCGATTCAGGAGAGATTTCCCCAGGGTTTGCCGGAAGGGATGAAAGAATAGATGCTGTCTTCTAAGGAAGAATATTGGCTCCCGCATATCAGAATGCAACACCAATTCCCGCGCTGAACCCGGCCATTGCCGCAATATGAACGTCCGCGTTGAGAGTTAAGCCGCTCGCCTTCAGTAAGAGCCCGGCAAGAAAGCGGAACCGGTCATCCGCAATCAGACTTAGCGACTGTGCGCCGAGATACGGGTCGGCAAATGTATAGCGAACGTCAGTCGTGCCGGATTCGTATCCCATGCCGGCATATGGGATTACTCGCACCACACCAAGGGGGATGTTCCTGGAAACACACATCTGAGCTGAAAACCCCGCAACGTCAATATCTACATCAAACTCCCGATCATGCGCGTTCACCTCCATTGTCTGGTAATTGAGTTGTGCTGAAACGCCGACAGGCAAATGAAAGTACCGGCCTACATCATGGTTGACGCCGATCCCAAAAGCGGAGATTTTCCCCACGTTGGCAATCGCTACAGCAGGCAGGAACCGCAAGGCCAAACCCGTACCGAGGAATGAGCCAACATCAATCTGTGGTGCAAACATCGGCACAAGTGTTAGGTCTTTGTAGCCTCCGATTGTTACCGTGGCGTCCTGTTGTATGAAATCAAATCCGCCTGTATATGGAGAGCCTTTAGGGCGAATCCGGCGGAGGCGTCCGGTGAAAGTGTACTTCCCGCCGAGCCCAACTGCTGTCGGTAGTGCTGTAGGATGTATTTCAAGATCCCCGAGAAACCGTAGGCCGTTGTAAGTAAACTCCACTGTTTTCCCGAATGGCTTCGGTTTGAATACCTTCTGATCATCCGGGACGACAGCACCCATGCCGACCAGTCGGACACTGATGTGAAATCCCTCGTCTGCAGGGAGCGCGACAAGGCCTGAGTGCATGTCAACAACTATTGCATCGGCAAGGGGTTTCAGAAATGCCTGTGCGTTCTCGCCAAGGAACTGGCTGGTTTCGGCACTGAATTGCTGAGCTATGGCCGGCGCGGTGACAAAGCTCGCTGAGAGCAGACTAACGGTGAAGTATAACCTTGA
>CAZWIN010000409.1:2231-2597 GCA_964633855.1 uncultured Chitinophagales bacterium | reverse complement strand
GTTTCGGAACGAGTGCACTCCGAGCGCGTGCTGCGGGCGAGCGAGGCGAAATACCGATCAGTCCTGACATCGGCACCGGATGCCATCATCACTGTCAGCAAAGACGGATGCATCGTTGGTTGGAACAACGGTGCCCAACGGATGTTTGGCTACCGGTACACAGAAGCAATAGGGCAACACCTCAACCAACTGATACCGGAACGCAATCGCACGAGCCAGGAAAATTTCTTCAGGAGCATGCATGCTGACGAGAAGGACGAAGCACGTCGTCAGATTGTTGAAATGGAGGGCCTGCGAAAGGACGGGACAGAGTTTCCGTGCGAGGTTTCACTCTCCGAATGGGAAACCGATGAGGGCCTGTTCTAC
>CAZWIN010000409.1:1646-2218 GCA_964633855.1 uncultured Chitinophagales bacterium | reverse complement strand
AAGCACAAAAAATTGAATCGCTTGGAACGCTCGCCGGCGGGATTGCACACGATTTCAATAATATCCTCGGCATTATCCTTGGGCATTCATCGCTATTGCGACGGACAGGGTCTGATCCTGAACGGGTCGAGAAAAGCGTCTCTGCTATTGAGAGTGCTACACAACGCGGAGCGTCACTCGTGCATCAGATACTGACATTTGCAAGAAAGTCCGACGTCTTGTTCGAAGTGATCAACGCGAACGATTCCGTGATTGACCTTGTGAAGCTCATTGGCGAAACTTTTCCCAAAACCATCGTTGTTGTGTTGAACCTGGATCGTGATCTTCCAGCAATCGAAGCGGACCGGACACAGATTCATCAATCACTGTTGAATCTGTGCGTGAATGCCCGGGATGCGATGCCCGGTGGAGGAACCATTTCCATTACAACAACACTGGTGGAGGATGTCGCGGTACGGGCGCGCATTCCCTCCATGAAGATTGGAGATTATGTGTGTATCAGCATCGTGGACACGGGAACAGGCATGGATGGAGAAACTCTCCGAAGAATATTCGAACCGTTCTTCACAACC
>CAZWIN010000409.1:1331-1636 GCA_964633855.1 uncultured Chitinophagales bacterium | reverse complement strand
GGGAAAGGGACTGGTTTGGGCCTTGCCCTTGTCCATGGAATTGTAACGCGCCATCAGGGATACGTGGATGTGGAAAGCTCGCCGGGAGTTGGAACGTCGTTCCGTCTGTATTTCCCGGTGGCTGAACGACTGGGGAAAGTGGTGGAAGCCCATGAATCAACGCAAGAGGAAGTCCCCGGCGGAGCGGAGACTGTATTTCTCGTTGAAGATGAAGAGAACCTGCGGCAGCTATTGCAATTGCTTCTCGAATCAAAGGGGTATACGGTGTTTACTGCGGCTGATGGTGAAGACGCTGTCAAATTCTA
>CAZWIN010000409.1:0-1321 GCA_964633855.1 uncultured Chitinophagales bacterium | reverse complement strand
AGCACCACCATAGAATTGCGGCGGTGATTACCGATATGGGGCTTCCCAAGCTTGATGGAAGCAGACTCTTCCTGCAAATGCAACGGATAAATCCGGAAGTAAAAGTTGTCCTCGCCAGTGGCTATATCGACCCGGATCTGAAGAGAGACCTGCTTGCGGCTGGAATCAAAGCATTTATTCAGAAACCGTATAAACCCGATATTGTGCTCAAGCAACTCCGAAGTGTGCTTGATCAAGCATGATGGGTTGAGGCTCGCGTCAGGTCAGCTCCGCCGAAGGAGTGATTCGGCGTTTGTTTTCATTTTGTAGAAAATGCAGACGGTATCCGAGTCACGCGGGTTGGTGATGAATTGTTCAACAGTATAGTTGGGCAAAAGTCGGGCTGATTATGGGTTGCGGTCACCAATGTCATGGCATCAGAATTGTCGAAGAACCTCATCATTCAACTTTCAGGAGCGAATATGAGAACATGGAGAATATTGTTATTTCTGGTCGCCTCCCCTGTCATTGCATCCGGGCAGACGAACACACACGCGCTTTCATTTTCCAACGGGGATTTTCTTTCGCACGGAGATTTTGTCAGTCTCGGATCCCCGAATTATGGATTCGGAGACAAACTCACGGTTGCTGCATGGGTTCGGTGGAATGTTGATCCCACTTCGCAGCCCGTGGTCACAGGTCATGAGGGTGAAGGTCGATACGCCACTATTCTTGCGATCGAACGGCACAACGATCTCTCCTACTCCTATGGGCAATTCTGGCTGGAGCACAATTCCGGGAACTCAAAATTTGAATGGGCAGTTCGATCAAGCTCGAAAGTGACAATTCAATCAACAACATCTCCTGTCAGGGGTCGATGGTATTACCTTGTGGGTGTTTATGATGGGGCCGCGGGGACAAATAGTCGGCTGTATGTCAACGGCGTGCTTGAGAGTTCAACGAGTTCCGGAGGGGGGAATATTCGGACGTATGACAGCGCACTCCGCATGATGATGGCCCGCGTTCCGGATGGCTATCGGATGTTCACGGGCGACATTGACGAGGTTCGCATTTGGAAGCGGGCACTTGGCCAGGATGAAATCCGGCAACAAATGTACAGTTCTGGAACGGTTGATACGACAGATCTTGCCAGTTACTGGAACTTGAACGATGGGTCGGGAACAGATGTGTTGGATTCCGGGCCGCGGGGGGTTCACGGGAAGTTCTACACCGCCCTGGTCGATGTTCACAGCTTCACGACAAGTCCAGGGTACACAATTTCCGATAACGACAAGAGCTGGCCTTTGGACGGTTGGCAGAATTGTACGATTGCTACAATTGC
>CAZWIN010000408.1:0-2607 GCA_964633855.1 uncultured Chitinophagales bacterium | reverse complement strand
TCAAGCGATGACTCGACAGAGTTTCAATACATTTACAAGTATTCGCCTTTGCACAACATTAGGGAGGGGATCAACTATCCGGCGACACTGGCAACAACGGCGGATCATGATGACCGGGTTGTGCCTGCACATTCGTTCAAATACATGGCGACTCTTCAAAAGAAGCACAACGGACCGAACCCGGTGCTAATACGGGTGGACACCAAATCCGGCCACGGGGCCAGCAATACCAAGAAGCTCATTGAAACCCTGGCAGATGTGTATTCGTTTCTCTTATTCAATCTTGGGGTCCAGCCGAAATACCAGGCGCCGAACTGACAGCAGGTTCTGGAACCTATCGCCATTTCCAACACCACATAGAATCCACAGTAGGGGTGTTTCCCGCCAGAGGCGGATCTTCGGCGTGAAACGCCCCTACGGGGTCGAAGATAGCCCATTCATCAGTGCCTGTTTGTTAACCTCTGTTGTTTTCCTTACCTTTTACACAGCTTTTTACCATTATTCCGTATTGAGGAGTTGTGTCGCAGTCAAAACAGCGCGTTGTGGTGGCAATGTCCGGCGGGGTTGATAGCTCCGTGGTTGCCGCTATGCTTGTCAACCAGGGCTATGATGTCGTCGGCATTACCATCAAGACATACAAGTATGAGAATGTCGGTGGTAATGTGGGCAACGAGAGCAGTTGCTGCTCCCTTGACGGCATCAACGATGCGCGTGCGATTGCGGGCAAGTTCGGGTTTCCCCATTACGTGCTTGACTTCAGCGAGCGTTTTGGTGTTGAGGTGATTGATAACTTCGTCGAGGAATACCTTGCCGGGCATACCCCAAACCCCTGCGTTATCTGCAACAGAAAGATCAAGTGGGAGGAATTGCTCAAGAAGGCGGATGCGCTCGGCGCAGATTTTATCGCTACTGGACATTACGCAAAAGTCAATCGTCACCCGGAGAGCGGACGGTACTATATCTCGCGCGGCAGGGATGAATCGAAAGACCAGTCGTATGCGCTCTGGGCAGTCGCCCAGGAGTCGCTCAGCAGGACTCTCTTCCCGTTGGCGGAAATGACCAAGCCCGAGTCGAGGGCCATGGGCGAAAAGCTGGGGCTTCAAAAGATGAACAAGCCCGAGAGCTACGAGATTTGTTTTATCCCCGATGACAACTACGAACGCTTCCTTAAGGAGCAGCGCCCTGAGCTGGAAACGCATGTGAATGGCGGCGAAATTGTGCTAAACGGTGAAGTTGTGGGCCATCACCGCGGGTTTCCATTCTATACTGTTGGCCAGCGGCGTGGGTTGGGCATCTATCGCCCCGATCCGTTGTACGTCACCAGTATTGACAACACAACCAACCGGATTGAAGTCGGCACCGAGGAAAAGCTTTACAAGCGTGGGCTTATTGCGCGTAATGTGAACTTGCAAAAGTACGCTGATTGCCTTGAGCCCCGCCGTGTACTATGCAGAATCCGCTATAAGGATGCCGGAGGCCGGGCAACAATACAACAGCTCGAAGACGGCAGAGTAGAGGTGTTGTTTGAGGAAAAGCGCAGGGCGATTACGCCCGGACAAAGCGCAGTTTTCTATGAGGGCGACGACGTGGTTGGCGGAGGGGTGATTGACAGCATCATTGAGTGAAGGCATGGAAACAAACATGTCCAATAGCAGGATTGGTCAATGAATCTCACAGAACGTTTTGTGACTATCTATGGCCTTGTCAGCCTTCTTGTGATGGCAACGATACTGGGACTCATGTGGTTCAAGGTCATCCCTGAATCGTTGTATATGCCGATGTTCTTTGTCGCACTCGCTGCATTTGCCGGCAGGATTGCCCTGCGTGTTGCGCTGCACCGTCAGCGACTGCAGCAGGACGAAGACAAGCCGCTCGAATAACCTTCTTTTCTAATAACCAACAGGTTCTGAAGTGATCCGATTCGGGATACTGGGCGCGGCGCGTATTGCACGAGCATTCTTTCGTGAGCCCTTGATCGGCGTAGAAATCTCCGCTGTTGCAAGCAGAGAACAAACAACAGCCGATGCATTTGCGCGTGAGTTTGGCATCTCGCGAGCGTATAGCGGTTATGAAGCCCTTCTTGACGACCCAAAAATCGATGCGGTATATATTCCCCTGCCCCAACATCTCCATGCAGAGTACACCATCAAGGCGGCGAAAGCAGGCAAGCATGTGCTTGTCGAAAAGCCCGCCGCTCTGAACAGCACCGAAGTAAAACGAATGACAGCGGCGTGCAACAAGCATGGCGTGCTGTACATGGAGGCTTTTATGTACCGGTTTCTCCGGATCCACAATCGTGCGAAGGAGATTATCCAAGAGGGAACAATCGGTGAGTTGAGGCATATTGACTACCATCTCAGCTTTAATGCGTGGGCACGCGGGCTGGAAGGATTCAGGATGCATCGTAAAACCGGAGGCGGAGCGTTATACGACCTGGGCATCTACGCCATGGACTTTCTTCGCTTCATCACTGAAAAAGAGCCGAAGTTGATAAAAGCCTACATGCGCAGGGTTGAGAAGAATGGTGTTGATATCTTTACGCATGCGGTGTATTCCATCGGCAAGGTGATTGCAACCGTTTCATGCGGCTTCAATTGCGATGCAAAT
>CAZWIN010000407.1:2096-2607 GCA_964633855.1 uncultured Chitinophagales bacterium | reverse complement strand
GTGATTAACAACCCGTTCTGGTGGAGTGCTGACGACAAGTTTTTTAACTACGCCCTTGCTTCCAAAATCGGAGTGGCAATTCCCAAAACGGTTCTGCTTCCTTCGTACTCACATCCGCCGAACACCACATCACAGTCAATGAGGAATCTTCACTTCCCGCTAAGCTGGAAGGAAGTGTTTGAGTATGTCGGATTTCCATCCTTCCTGAAACCGCATGCGGGCGGTGGCTGGAAAAATGTGTACAAGGTTCATAATGAAGGGGATTTTTTTCACTACTATCATCAGACAGGCGATTTGGTGATGACCCTGCAGGAGGGAATAGTTTTCAAGGAGTATGTCCGTTGCTATGTGATCGGCCAGGAAAAAGTCCATGTGATGCAGTACGACCCACTGCAGCCGCATGAAAATCGCTACGTGAAAAATCCGAAGCCTCTCGATTCGAAGCTCGAACAACGTATCATCGGCGATTGCCTGAAACTCTGCCGTGCCCTTGGATATGATTTAAACACGG
>CAZWIN010000407.1:0-2086 GCA_964633855.1 uncultured Chitinophagales bacterium | reverse complement strand
AAACACGGTGGAGTTTGCGGTGCGCGATGGAATCCCGTATGCCATTGACTTCCTCAATCCCGCACCGGACGCGGATTATTATTCCGTTGGCGCAGAGAACTTCTCCTGGATTGTCAACGCGGTTGCCGAGATGGCGGTAAAGAAGGCGTTGGAAAACGACCGCTCGGCTCCGGAAATGCGTTGGGCAAAATTTTTGAGCGGCCATGATACCGCGGGTGAACCCACGGGTGGCAACGGCCAATCGGTAAAAGCAGATGCGAAAACTGCAAAGCGAGGCTCCAAGGCCCCGGGAAAGTAGGGAAGATATGCGACCGTCATTTACGCTCGGCATAGAGGAGGAGTTTCAAACTGTGGATCCCGTCACGCGGGATCTCCGCTCACACATTCATGCGGAGATTATTGCAAAGGGCAAGATGCAGTTGAGAGAGCGCGTAAAACCGGAAATGCATCAGTCTGTTGTGGAAGTCGGAACCGGTATCTGCAAGAACATCAAAGAGGCAAAAGAGGAGGTCTTTGAACTGCGCCGGCATATGGTCAAGCTGGCGTATGAAAATGACCTCCGGCTTGCGGCGGCGGGAACACACCCGTTTGCCGATTGGCACAAACAGGATATCTTTCCGGATGACCGGTATAAGACCATCGTTGAAGATATGCAGCAGGTGGCACGCGCCAACCTGATCTTCGGGCTTCACGTCCATGTTGGTATTGAGGACAAAGAGACGATGATCCACCTGATGAATGCAGCGCGGTATTTTCTGCCGCACATTCTCTCGCTTTCAACAAATTCCCCGTTCTGGATGGGCAGGAATACCGGGCTGAAATCGTACCGCTGCAAGGTGTTCGACAAGTTTCCGCGGACAAACATTCCTGACTATTTTCAAAGTTACGGGGAATACGAAAACTTCACCAACTTACTCATCAAAACCAACTGCATTGACAATGCGAAGAAAATCTGGTGGGATCTCCGTCCTCACCCGTTTTTCGGTACGCTGGAGTTTCGTATTTGCGATATCCCGCTCCGGGCAGATGAAACCATCGCCTTGGCGGCATTGATCCAGGCAGTTGTGGTGAAGCTGTGGAAACTTCATTCGGTCAATACCGGATTCAGGTTGTATCGCCGTGCGCTTATTATGGAGAATAAATGGCGCGCCAGCCGGTACGGCCTTGAGGGTAAGCTGGTGGATTTCGGGAGACAGGTTGAGCTTCCCACGCGTGATCTGATCCACGAACTTCTTCTGTTTGTTGACGACGTCGTTGATGAGTTGGGAAGCCGCGAAGAAATCAACTATATTCAAAAGATACTGGAAATGGGATCCGGTGCCGAACGCCAATTACGCGCTTATGAAAAGACACACGACCTCAAGTCCGTGGTGGATCTTATCATTGAAGAGACAAAACAAGGGCTGGAGATTGAGCCGATCCAGCCGAAAGTGAAAACCAACTGATGAACCACCCCTTTGCCGGAATTACGCCGGATGCAGAGCTTGCCCTTGGCGCGCATAATGCAGTCAATGTTTGTCTGCGCGTGCAGCCGGATGAAAAAGTCACCCTGATTACAGATGAAGTGACACGGGATATTGCTGCAAGTATGTATGGTGCCGTGGAGCAGGTCGGTTCGCGCTGCAATGTATTTGTCTTGGAGGATTTTGCCCCGCGCCCGCACGCTGACATGCCGCGGGAAATTCTGGAAGACCTCGCCACAAGCCAGGTCAGCATATATGCCGTGTACGGACAGGTGGGCGAACTTCGCACACGCATGCAAATGACCAAAGTGGTCACCGATAACCGCCTGCGTCACGCCCACATGATTAATATTAACCGAAGGATCATGACAGAGGGAATGCGCGCGGATTTTAATCGCGTGGACGATATCAGCAGAAAAGTCTGGGAGCTTGCCAGCAAGGCAAAATATATCAGAGCAACAACACCGGTAGGCACCGACATCAGGGCGGAGTTCAGCTCCCGGCTGAAATGGCTGAAATCCAGCGGCATCATCAGTCCGGTCAAATGGTGCAACCTTCCGGGGGGTGTAGTCTTTAACGCTCCCCTGATGGTGAACGTCACGTTTGTAGTTGACGGCGTTGTC
>CAZWIN010000406.1:0-2617 GCA_964633855.1 uncultured Chitinophagales bacterium | reverse complement strand
GGAAAATACCAAAGGGAAGCGCAAACACGGGGACATCCGAAATGTACAGATAGACCGGGCGTGCAACCACCTTGTCTTTCACCACCACCTTCATTTCGGGGCTTCCGAAATAATAATGCGGATGTTCCAGGTCGCAGGAAGTATAACGCCCGTCGCCGACAAATAACACTTCCGAATCCACCTTCTTGATCTGTTCGCCGTGATAGTAGCCGTTTTCTATCTCTGTTTCGCCGAGGTTGATCTTTCCTTTTTTGGATTTGAAATTGTATGTGACGGTCGAGCCTTTGTAAGCTTCTCCGCCGTCAATCAGATCAGGCAGGCCTTTGAATTTTTTCCCGGTCGTATCCTCCGGATCGGGAACGCCCTGCGCGTTCAGGACAGAGGTGTTCCAGTTGATATCAATATTTTCCGCCTTCAGGCCGATCTCTTTGTATTTGATATCGCCCTTGCCGTACATGAACATTGTCTTTGACTTGAGGGAATAGACGATTGAATCCGTTGCAGAATACGTAACAACGGAATCTATACCGGACGGGGCCCTGCTTGAATCGGCAATCGCTGTGGTCGCAAGCGAGTCCACGGGTTGGGGAAGTGAGTCCGAAACTTGCCGGACCGAATCCACTGATCGGGCATTCGCTTTTATCGAAAGTAAAAGGAGTAATGCAACAAACCAATATGAAAGTCGGAATCTCACCAAACAGGCCGTGTTCGCTGTTTATTGACTAACGACTCTATAGACTCTACAAACTCCATACACTCACCAAACTTCACCCTCCGCCTCTCTTCTTCTTCCACCATTCTTTCAACCGCTCTTTGATTCTCTTTTCACTGCCATTTTCGGTGGGACGGTAATAGATTTTTCCCTTGAGCTTGTCCGGCAAATACTGCTGTTCAACAAAGTTTCCTGTGAATTCATGGCTGTATTTGTAATCGGCGCCGTAACCCAATTTCTCCATCATCTTTGTGGGGGCGTTACGGATATGCATCGGAACGGGTTCATCAGGAAGCGAACGCACATCATGCATCGCCTCATCAATGGCGATGTACGAGGCGTTGCTTTTCGGGCATGACGCGAGATACGTTGCTGTTTGCGCAAGGATAATGCGTCCCTCCGGCATACCGATGTAATCCACGGAAGTAAAGCAGGAAGTGGCAAGGGTTAGTGCATACGGATCTGCGTTTCCTATGTCTTCCGAAGCGAGGACAATCATCCGTCGCGCTATGAACTTAGGGTCTTCTCCGCCATCGAGCATACGGGCAAGCCAATAAACAGCGGCATCCGGATCGCTTCCGCGGATGCACTTGATAAATGCAGAAATGATATTGTAGTGTTCCTCGCCCCCTTTGTCATACTTCACGTACTTCCGCTGGAATGCCTGCTCAATCTCCTTCTTCCCCACCACCCTTTTCCCATCGGCAGAGGGCTTCGTCAGGTTGACTGCTGTTTCCAGGCCGTTCAGCATCATGCGCGCATCGCCGCCCGACAACAGAAAAAGATAGTCGCGGTCTTGTACTTCAATAGGCTGTTGCGAAAGAAACGGATCATGCTTCAAGGCATGATTGATAATTGTGTCGAGATGTGTATTGTTCAAAGGTTGAAGGACGTACAACCGGCAGCGGGAAAGAAGCGGGGAAATAATTTCAAACGAAGGGTTTTCGGTTGTCGCACCGATAAGAACGATTACTCCTTCTTCAACACTGTGGAGTAGCGCATCCTGCTGGGCTTTGTTAAACCTGTGGATTTCATCTATAAAAAGAATGGTACGCTTGTTCAGGCGTGAGCGGTTCACTCCGGCTTTCTCAAGCACTTCACGGACATCCTTGACGCCGGAGGAAACGGCATTCAACTGGAAAAACTCTGCGCGTGTTTGTCCGGCGATGATACGCGCCAGCGTTGTTTTGCCACTTCCCGGCGGGCCCCAGAAGATCATCGAGGGAAGCTGGTCGCTTGCAATAAGCAACCGCAACGGCATTGCTTCGCCCAACAAATGCTCTTGCCCGACAAATTCATCCAGGAGTTTTGGGCGTACCCGTTCTGCAAGCGGTGCGTTGGCGGATGGCGGGGTCGGTGAACTTTCGGGTGTGAAGAGATCCATGCGGGAGGATTTTGAATTGCGGATTGATGACTGCGGATTGAGGGTCTTCCGCAATCCAAAATCCCTAATCCGCAATCATACTGTCTTTACTTTTTCCGCACTTTGTACACCGTTTCTCCTTCTCGTATCATGCCGTGCTTTTCGCGGGCAACTTTCTCAATGGCTTTCCTGTCTCCATCCAGTGCCCTTGACTCTGCACGCAACCGCACACTGTCGGCCATCGCTTCAGCGACTTTCTCTGTCAGCTCAATCTTCTGATCCTGAAGTTTGAAACGCTGCACGATACCGCGGCTGCCGAAAAGAATGTACATTGACAGAGGAAGGCCAACAATGAGCCCGAGTAATGCCTGTTTGTTTCTGAGAAGCTTCCTCAACAGCTCGCGCGGGTCAATGCCTTTTCTGACTTTACGGTAGAAGAGGTTATCCATATGGTGGGAAATGTACCACTTATTTGATGGGTTTGCAATATTTATGATTGCGGGTTTCGAATTGCCGGCTGCGAAATTGTGGTTTTCGCCAAT
>CAZWIN010000405.1:0-2620 GCA_964633855.1 uncultured Chitinophagales bacterium | reverse complement strand
ATCGGGCTGACAGATAGAGGGAACAAACGGGAGGCGGAAATTCCGGAATGGACCTATCACCACAATATGCCTGCCTCAGCCACATATGCTCTTACGGATGGTAGCGGGGATAGTGTGCAATTCTTTTTTGTTGACTCGGCGCTTCCGTTAAGGACAAACTCGAATACCTGGTCACTTGCTTTGGATAGCTTGCGTACTCTTATGCGCTTAAGTGCGGCAGGTAATGGCATTGTCTGGAGGGTCCTGAGCATGCATCAGCCTATGTACACTGTGGGCGAGCATGGGGGGTACTCTGTCTGGAACGACGAGACGAACACAGTGGAATATCTTACCCCGTGTGACAAGGATTCCAATGCATTAGGCTGGATAAAAAATTCATTTGATCCGGAAGACCCGTGTACGGAGAAATATTCCGCCTTCCTTGATTCAATCAAGGCGATAATCAAGCAGAGTGGAATCCGCTTTCAAGTCGCGCTTGCAGGCCATGATCATAGCATGCAGTTGTTGAACTATCCCGAGAATGATGCGGATTGCGCTGATTGTCCGAAAATTCACATTGTCTCTGGAGCGGGCTCCAAACCGTCGCGCGTAAAGTTTCCCAATTCGCCATTCGAATATACTTCTGCCCAGCGGCAACCATCCAAGCAAGGGATTTCGGTGCCCGGGTTTGTGCAGTTGACGTTTGAAAAAGAAAAAATGAAAGTTGTGTTTTTTGACGGCTTATCCATCGCTCCGTATGACATGGGGGATGGCAAGAAAGAGTTCTGGGTTTCTCCGGATGGCCGGTTGATCGGTAATTAATCCGCTGTTCACATATCTCAATTGTTTGATGCGCCTTGTTCATTTAATACTCTTCATGGGTTTTTTGCTTGTTCGCGCCGTCTCCCCAGTCTTTGGACAGGAAGATGAGCCGCAGCTTTATGAACCTCCGCGTGATTATGGCGTGGATTGGAGGCCATCAGTGTTGCTTGGCCTGACGCCCGAAGATGGAGTTCTGGTCGGAGGAGGCCCAATTCTGTACAAGTTTGGATTCCGCCGTATGCCCTATGTGTTCAGGATGCAATTGACTGGTGGGGTAGCACTCAAGACCGGCGCCTTCAAGTTTGAGTACACCGCTTTGTATCCCGCTCTTTCGGAACGCCTTTCACTTGATATTCTCGGCAGGGCATCAGAACTCGAAGTGAGAAAGTTTTATGGATTTGGCAATGATAGCCACAGGAATGACGCGCTCGACAAGGGGAGATATTATTATGTATCTCTTCGCGAATACCAATTCCAGCCGACCCTGTTGTTCGCGATCATCGAGGAAGTAAAAATCGGGTTTGGAGCATACTTCAAACATGTTGAAGCCCGGGGAAAACCGGATCGATATGTAACAGCGGATAGCCTTGCGGTACTCGGTGACGATAAATCATTTGTCGGTGAAACACTATCGTTTGACGTGGATATGAGGAATCGTCCTTCTTCCTCAACGTCAGGGTGGTATCTTTCGATGCGCGGACGGAACTCGCATGCTCTTTCAAAAGGAGTACCGTTTCAGAAAATATCAGCAGAAGCACGTGTCTTTCTCACGCCTCCATTTGCTTCAGTGCTTACACTCGCCCTGAGGGCGGGAGGCGAGAAGTTGCACGGTAATTTTCCCTTTTATGAGGCAGCGTTTCTTGGCGGCTTTGGCTCCCTGCGTGGATTTAACACTGAACGTTTTGCTGGCGATGCGTCGTTGTTTGGTAATGCCGACCTCCGCCTTTCATTGTTCCGTATGAAGATTCTTGTACCCACAACGGTCGGCGTTTTCGGCTTTGCTGATGCAGGGCGTGTGTGGGTGGATGATGTCTCTCCCGGAAGCTGGAATGTGGGTGTTGGAGGCGGAATCTCGCTTGCCCCGCTTACCCCGGAAAATACAATATCGCTGGCATTCGCCCATTCCAAAGACGGGATGTTTATCGTTGGAGGGCTTGGCTTTGGGTTCTAATAAAAACAGTGATGAATGAAGAATTAAGAATGTGAATGTATCATGGTGTTAGATACCTTGGAAAATGCCGGTAAGTACGTGTCTCTTCACCCTTTGTTCGGACGTGCATTTGAATACTTGGGACGACAGAAGAGTCATGATCCCGGCACATTTGAAGTCGTCGGTAAAGACTTGTACGTGATCATCAGTGACACCAAGGGTGAGGCTCCTAAAGAACCGAAGCTCGAAGCGCATCGCAAGTACATAGATATTCAGGTGACGCTGGAAGGCGGTTTTGACATCGGATGGAAGCCAGTGACAGATTGTTCGCGAGTGAGCAAAACTTATGACGCAGAGAACGATTACCTCTTGTACGATGATGCGCCTGAATTGTGGGTAAGTCTTAAGGAAGGAACATTCGGCATTTTCTTTCCGGAGGATGCTCATGCGCCAAAGGTTTCGCCAAGCCATTTAAAGAAGGCCGTGTTCAAAGTTGCTGTGAGTCAGGTGTAATACCGTGGATATGCTGCTTTCCATAGCTCTTGGAATTGGATTAAGTGCAGCTTGCGGCTTTCGGGTGTTTGTGCCGTTACTGACCCTGAGTATTGCATCCCTCGTTGGATGGGTTCGGCTTTCCGGCAGTTTCGAGTGGATGGGAACCATGCCGGC
>CAZWIN010000404.1:0-2624 GCA_964633855.1 uncultured Chitinophagales bacterium | reverse complement strand
CGTACTGCAAACAGCCTGTACGTGCCAAGGGGGATATTGGAAAGTACAAACGCGCCTTGTTGCCCCGTTTGCATGATGTAGTCAGGACGGACTTTCCCGGGGTCAAGAGTATCCGGTTGTCTCCCGTCTAGGATATAGGCAAACAGCATTATCCCTTCCGGCTTACTATCGTACACCCTGCCGCTGATAGCGCCGCGGTCAATCGAATCACCAGTGGAAAAGGCAAGTGTATATCCCGAAGCCATGCGGTTCCTCGCCCGGATATCCAGTACATCCGTACCGACATTCACCACATAGGTCCGGTTCTTCTTTAGCGGCTCCGAGAATCTGATGGTGACATCCGTACCTCCCCAATCAAACTCCAAATCCCCTACATACGGTGAGATAAAAATGGATTCTTCCACCGATCTTCTATCCACATATTCACTAAACTCAAGGTCTATGGCATCAGTTTCAACCCGTACAGCGTTTGTATCAGGAACAGTGCGGACAATTCGGGGCGGAATGGAATCCGCCGGTCCCCCGCTTGGGGGAATCTGGCCTGCACATTGGATGAGGAGGAATGCCAAAAAAAGGGGTAGAAGCAGGGTTAGATTTTTTTTTGCCAGCATGGAACCTTTCACGAGAGGCCTTGGTTATACCAATTGAAGGCAGTCGAATATAATAATTCTGCAGCAAATTACGAATTCGGGGCCTGCCGGGAAAGTGAGGGTGGTGGTGTCGTCCAAATGGTGGGTTAGTGAGAGAGAGGTTTCCGCGCAGGTCCCAATGTTATTTAATATGCGGGCGGGTTAGTGGATGGTGGTGATGGAGCCCGTATGCAAAGGCCTCAGTTTTGTCTGAGGCCTTTGTTATTTTCAGCCCCTGTAAGAGCCTCCGATTGCACACTCTCTCTGAGCTTTCTGTACTGCCGCACAAACCGCATATGTTCAGCATATGTTGTGGTAAATCTGTGGCCCCCACTCCCATCGGCCACAAAAAAGAGATAATTGTGCTTTTGCGGGAAAAGAGTCGCCAGAATAGCAGTTTCACCCGGACTATTCACCGGACCGGGCGGTAATCCCTTATTCAGATAGGTATTATAGGGATTCTCCATTCTGAGATCCGAATACAACACACGACGCGGCCCGCCTTCAATAAAGAACTGAATAGTTGGGTCTGCCTGAAGCTTCATCCCCTTTTTCAGACGGTTATGATACACACCGGCAATAGTACTCATTTCCGCAACAAGCCTGGATTCACCCTGCACAATCGAAGCAAACGTCATCACCTGGTTGGTCGTCCAGCCAAAGCCTTTTGCCCTCGCCTGAAGAGAATCTGAATACACCTTGCGGAACTGCCGCACCATGCTTTTAATGATCTCCCGCTCGTCGGTCTGCCAGTAAAGACTGTAGGTTTGGGGAAAGAGATAGCCTTCGAGGGAATGCGATGAAAATCCCATCTCCCTGACAAAATCCGCATTATAGGCAAGGCTGGCAAATCGTGCAGAATCAATGCCAATAGCTCGGGCAAAGATTCTTGCCTGCTGTTGCGAACGTAATCCCTCAGGAATAGTTACTGCAATAAGAACCACGCCGCGCCCATCACGCAGGGAGGTAAACAAATCTGCATTGGAGACGCCACTGGCGAACTTGTATCTCCCCACTTGCACACGCTCGGCGCCTCCGAGCGCTTTGGAAACAAAGACAAACCATTCCTTGCTCCTGACAAAGCCTTGCGACTGCAATGAATCAACCACTGAAGCAAATGTCTGCCCCTTTGAGATTGTGAAATATTTATCCTGCATACCTGCAAATTCATTCGGGCCGTAGAAGACATCATAGGCTTTGTATGAGAGCAACAACAGAATGACTATGCCCGCCACAAGCGACCAGAGTATTTTTTTTGAGATTCTCATTCCTTTTTGCCTCTTGCCATCACCATTCCAATCGCCATGACTAAGAACGTTCCAAGAGTGATGCCCATTCCCCATTGTATTGTTGCTGATTCAAAGACAAACCGAACGCTGTGTTCACCTTTAGGAACACTGACTGCCCGCTGGTGATGGTTTGCCCTTAATACTTTTGTCTCTCTCCCGTCAACTTCCGCCTTCCAGCCAGGATAGTACGTATCAGAAAGGATAAGAAGAGTATTGCCTTCCGCAGCAACATGTACAATAACTTCATTCGTTCCGTAATGTTCAATAGTTGCCGTTGCTGAAAGATTTGTTTTCGGGGCAAGCTCAGGTGTTTCATTGAGAATAACCTGTTCCGACGGGCGAAAGGTTTCGGACCGAAGCATCGCTTTGGTCTGCTCGTCAGATTTTGACAACACAAAGCTCGTTACGCAATACACCCTGGGCAGACAACCCTGATTTCGATAGAGGAATACACCGCCAACAGTGTCCATCAATTCGACAGAATTCCCTACAAACGGCCATGGAGAAAGAACATACTTTATGTTATTCATACTCAGGATATTCATGAATGCCGTACCTGGAACAAACCCCTGCGGCTGCAGCTTTGCAGTTTCGTAAATCAACCCTCCCCTGTTCTGATCACCCCAAACATCAACAACATAGTTTGGCGTTAACTGCGCATATCCATCCGCCGCAGAAAAACCGTACAGCACGTGACTGTTCGGCT
>CAZWIN010000403.1:0-2677 GCA_964633855.1 uncultured Chitinophagales bacterium | reverse complement strand
CCGATAGTGGAAAGCCGCCTGCTGGCAACACCTCGTCGGACCAGCCAGGTTTTCACCGCGTCTGCTCTCTTCAACGAAAGCTTGTCGTTGACCGCCTTGCTGCCAGTGTTATCCGTATATCCCGCAATTTCCACAACTACCTCCGGATTTGCAGCAAGCGCAACGTATGCCCTTTCAAGAGTTTCTTCGGATTCTCTCTTGAGGCGCGCACTGCCGGTCTCGAACGTCACGCCTTCAAGAACAACACTCTTGCCTTTCTCGAGGATGATCACCTTCTCTGTAACATCATCCTTCGGCTCAAGCGGATTGGACTTCCTTCCGATTTCCGCTCCGTCATTCACGCCGCCGCTATCAGTATCAACAAGTGTCGGATCGGTTTTGTATTTCTTCACCTCATCGCTGTCCGATAATCCGTCTGCATCTGTGTCAGAACGGTTGGGATCGGAATTATAGGTTTTCACTTCGTCCCAATCAGAGAGCCCGTCATCATCGGAATCCACTTTGAGCGGATTCGACTTGTACTTCAGCACTTCATCACCATCACTGAGACCGTCGCCATCAGAATCCTGTTTGAGGAGATCGGTCCTGTATGTCAACACCTCGTCCCCATCAGCAAGGCCGTCACCATCGCTGTCCGATTTCGCAGGGTCGGTTTTGTATTTATACACTTCATCACCATCAGCAAGGCCGTCACCATCAGTATCGGTCTTCAGCGGATTGGTGGAATAGCGCTTCACTTCCTCGCCGTCCTTCAACCCGTCTGCATCGGTATCAGAAACCTCGGGATTAGTCCCGAGTTTCTGCTCATCGCCGTTTGTCAGGCCATCTTCATCATCATCGTCCTGGCTGCCGCTGCCGAGATAAAAATTGAAACCCGCTTTGGCCGTCGCATAACTGTCCGATTTCTTATAGGAGTATCCATCCAGCTTGTCATCACCCACGCGGAAACCGAGATCAACAACAAAGGAGACATTCTTTGAGCTGAAGGCTTCGAGACCTATACCCATCGGAATGACAAATGAAGTCTGGAACTTATCATCGGGGAGGAAATTCTGCAGGCCGTCTTTTCGCTGATAGAATAGCATACCGCCGCCAACGTACAGGTATGGAGACACGGCACTGCCCGGCGAGAGGTGAAACCATGCATTAACCGAAACAGGAATGGCGTGCAGCTTTACGTAGTCGTAAGCAAGGAATGAGAGAGGTGGCTCCTGTTTTGCCTTCAGTTCTTCGTAACCACCTGTGAACCCGAGTGAAAACGCTTTTGTGACCCCATAACGCAGCATGAGCTCTCCGCCGGGGCCTATTTTGCGTTGATTGAAGTCGTTATACAACATATTCGCGCCACCGTGAAGGCCAAGGGCCCACTTCCCTGCGGTGCGTTGGGCATGAAGCTGATGTGATGCCACAAAGAGAAAAACCGCTACAAAGAACCAACGGGGGGAGACGTTGTTCATTTGAAGAAACCTCCTGAACATTGTATTTGAAAAGAATCCGTCTTTGTCGGACGGAACAAACCTTGTGCACCCGGAGGGAGTCGAACCCCCAACCCTCAGATCCGAAGTCTGATGCTCTATCCAGTTGAGCTACGGGTGCAATATTTTTGGTATTCTATTTTTAGAAATTGCCTCCAGACAACAATCTTGAAATATCTTTCTTCCGCATATTTTTTGCAGAAGAGAATATCTCAACGCACAACCATTATTTTCTCTGGCTGATGCTTCCTGCCCGAACTACCGAATACTGAGCCCGATAATCGTTCGGCCGGGCGGGTGAAAGGCCGGCTACGGGTGCTTTTTAACATTGAGCGAAATCCGCCGCTTTTTTTTGGCGGATTGAGCTACAGGTGCAAGTTTGAAAGCAAATATAACCAAGAGTGGGGTTTTTAGCAAAGGCAGGAAATCGATGGGCACTACTCAAGATGGGGATAAATGTCATTGCGAGCCCCGCTGAGAGCGGGGTGAACCCCGCCAAGCAATCTCTCAACCATGTTGAATTTAGACTGCTTCGTCAGGCTTTAGCGGACTCACTATGACTACAGTACTAGTAAACTTGAACAAGACAAATTAATGGGTACAATTTTCATATCCATTTCCCCGGCCGGGTTGGTTGAGCTACTTTTACATACTATCCACTGATCAAACTCACCTGTTGTCCCACGCTGATCTTTCCTGTACGCACCACTGTTCCATACGCCCCTGCATAATTCCCGTTCAGGCGCACCGCAGCTTTCATAACGCGGTGGTCTTGTTTGGCTGTATCGGGATCAAGATTGATCATCATACATCGCAGATCGCGTTTCGTCAAGCTGACTACTGGCCCCTCTTCCGTATTGCCAAAGATGAGCCTCTTTCCTATCCAGCCATCCTCCAGAAACGGCTCTGTTGCATCCGTTGCAATGACAATGTTTGCACGGAATCGCCTCGTATCCAAATCCTCTCCAACTTCCCGGCTGATTGCTGAGATCGTTGCCAGATTGATCACCGATATGGGAGTGTCATCGAAAATCCCATGCCTGAGCCGCATTAATTCGACAGGGCTTCCGAATTTTCCTGCAACACTGTTTTCCAACTCGGCACTTCTGAGAGCAAGGGCCATCCCTTCGGGCGTACGTACCTGGGTGGGTACAGGTTCTTCTGCACTTTCATCAATACCCGCTGGTTCATACAGAATAAGT
>CAZWIN010000402.1:0-2694 GCA_964633855.1 uncultured Chitinophagales bacterium | reverse complement strand
CCTTACTGCAGTCCCGAGTTCCGGATGGATGTTCAGTGGCTGGAGTGGAGACACAACCAGCTCTGCAAATCCAATTGACGTAACAATGTCATCGAACAAAACTCTGACGGCGACCTTTACGCTGCTTCCGCCGGTTGTGGCAAATGTCAAAGCTTTCCTGCAAGGCCCGTACAACTCAGCCGGCGATACAATGAAAACTGACCTGCTCAACCTGGCCCTGCTGCCACTGAGCCAACCGTATTCGGCATCCCCATGGAATTATGGCGGCACGGAATCGGTCGGTTCCATTCCGGCTGGAGTCGTGGATTGGGTATTGGTGGAATTACGTCCGTCAAGCGATTCAACACAGGTACTTGCAACCCGGGCAGGATTCATGACGAAGAGTGGCACGATTGTAGATACAAACGGAACCAGTGCTTTGGGATTCTTTGGACAGAGTAATGGAAACTACTATGTCGTCATCCGCCACCGGAACCATCTTGCCATCATGAGCGCTAATCCGTTGGCATTGACAACCACAAGTACATTGTATGATTTTACAACGGCATCAACACAGGCATATGGTACCGACGCACAGACATTGTTGGAAGCCGGGGTCTATGGCTTGCGGGGCGGCGACGGCAATGCGGATGGCGGTATTGACGCAATTGACAGGAACCTTATCTGGCGTGTCCAGAATGGTACACCGTGGGATTACACCAAACTCGGCGACTTTAATCTTGACGGCGGCATTGATGCACCGGATTTAAATCTGTACTGGAGGCCGAATAACGGAACCGCAACACAGGTTCCATCGGGAGGCGTTATTGCATCACCCAACATGGGAAGAAAGGAAAATAAATGAGCTCCACTTCTGCAAACACTGAACACTCGTCTTTAACCAAGGTTGTCAACGATACCTGCCCCGGCTGCGGCACATCAGGGATGGAGATGATCTATGAAGTGAACCATGTGCCGGTGCACAGCGTGCTACTTATGGATTCCCGTGAAGAAGCGCTGACATATACCAAACGGGACATCGTCCTGGGTTTTTGCCATGCATGCGGCTTCATCTCAAACATCGCCTTTGATCCGACCGTGCATGAATATTCAGCAAAGTACGAAGAGACACAGGGTTTTTCGGCAACGTTCAATACGTTCCACAGAGCGCTTGCACAAAGACTGATCGACCGCTACAATCTTCACAACAAGGATATCATCGAGATCGGATGCGGCAAGGGTGAATTCCTCACCATGTTGTGCGAAATGGGCGACAACCGTGGAATCGGGTTTGACCCTGCATACATTCCCGAACGAAACCAGAACAAGGCAAAAGAAAAAATCACATTCATCACCGATTTTTACTCTGAGAAATACACCCGTTACAGTGCGGATGTGGTTGTTTGCAAAATGACGCTCGAACATATTCCCAACACGGCGGAATTCATCAGTACCGTGCGCCGCTCCATCGGTGATCGTTTCAACACCAACGTGTTCTTCCAGATCCCGGATGTGACACGTGTACTGAAAGATATCGGCTTCTGGGATATTTACTACGAACACTGCTCATATTTCAGCCCGGGGTCATTGGGACGATTGTTCCGCAAATGCGGGTTCGACGTCCTTTCGCTCGGGACGGAGTACGACGGGCAGTATCTCATGATTGAAGCAAAACCGTCCAAGGGGACTCCCACCCCCCCTCTCCCTGAAGAGAATGACTTGGAGACAGTCCGCAAAGATGTCGGCTATTTTACAGCCAATATCGAACCAACATTGAGCAGGTGGCGGCAGATATTGAATGATATACGCCGCGAAGGCAAGAAAGCGATTATCTGGGGTGGCGGCTCGAAAGGCGTAGCATTCTTGACCACGCTCCAGATTGAAAATGAAATTGAGTACGCTGTTGATATCAATCCATACAAACATGGCACATTCATGGCGGGCACAGGCCAGGAAATTGTCGGGCCGGAGTTTCTCCGGACATACAAACCCGACGTGGTCATTGTCATGAACCCGATCTATTGCAATGAAATTCAAAAAGACCTGGATACACTCGGTGTGAAGGCAAAACTCTTGCCTGTGTAGAAATATTTAGGTATAGATTATGAGTTGTTCCTGGGGGGCGCACCCGTATTCAAGCCCTGCTCTTCTCCCCGCTGATTACTGACTTTCACTCAAAATAACTTTCTCAACAATGTTGCGGCCCTGCACCGGGGAGTGTGCAGTACCGGCCATGACGGATATGATACCGGCATTTTCTGTTGATCTTTTCATGATGCGAAGGAATGGACAAATGATATCTGGTTCCGTGAAACGCCTTGCAGGAATGTTGCTTGTGGTGGCGGCTGTTCTGTGTGCAAGCGAGACGTTCGCTCAATCCGATGCTGAACGCGCGACAGGGTTATATTCACGCTATGACACCCCGACGCGATTCATGAATTCCACCGGAGGCACTGCAGCGCCCCTTGCGCCTCTTTCGGGGATATCCTCGGATGATTTCAGCGCCGGCACCCTGAACCCCGCAATCTGGAGCTTCATTAATCCCGGAACGCCCTCCACCCTCTCATTTACAGGCGCAGGGACATCAAACGCTCGTCTTTCCATCGCAGTCCCTGCAGGTTCTGCGCACGATGCATGGACCGGCGGAAACAACACACCACGCATCATGCAGGCAGCCCCCAACACGGATTTTGAAGTTGAGGTGAAATTCGAATC
>CAZWIN010000401.1:0-2714 GCA_964633855.1 uncultured Chitinophagales bacterium | reverse complement strand
CCGTGTACCGCGGATGGTGTTAAGCGGTACACAGTGCCTGAAGCTGGATGGAGTGAAAGGACCCTTGGGAACAGGCGGAATACTAGGGGTACGGAGTTATAGATTTTGAATGTTTTGTCAGTTCTTCTGCACTTCTCTAATTCTCAAAGCAGACGTTCAGTTATGACCTTGGATACTGCCCCCGAGCTTGTATGAACCTGAAGTTTCGTGTAAATATTCTTCAGATGGGTCTCAATAGTAAAAGTGCTTAGAAAAAGCCTTGCAGCCATCTGTTTCTTGGTAAGCCCTTTTACCAGAAGGTTCAGAATTTCCCGCTCCCTCTGTGTCAACCCGTAAGATCCTTTTGGAGCATTCGTCTCTGCAAACTTATCCAGGACCTTGCGCGCAATTTGCGCCGTCATTGGCGCGCCGCCCTTCATAACCTCTTGGATTCCCCGCTCAATTTCCTCCGACGTTGCGGTTTTCAACAAATAACCGGATGCACCTGCACAGATCGCCTTGAATATCTTATCATCGTCGGCATAGTTCGTCAACATCATCACATGGGTCGAAGGGGAAATTGCCTTAATGCGTTTCGTCCCCTCGATGCCGTCCATCCCCGGAAGTACGATATCCGAAAGAAGAATCTCCGGCGCATGGTCACGTTGAAGAGCGTGGATGGCGTCCTCACAGTTGGAAAATGCCCGTTCGCAATGTAATTGCTCATCGCGCAACAACAACGCTACCAACGATGAACGGAACGTATCATCATCTTCCACAATCCACACGTTAGCCTGGTACAGCGGCAGCCGTACACCACTCTCAATACTTGTGCTCATTCTCTCCTCCGTGTCAAACATTGCTTACGCCTCCACATGAATGGCTATTTCTATTTCCGGATTGGTCTCGCTCAACTCCAGACGGGTGGCATGGGTTGCGTCATTGGGTTTTGTCACGATTGGCACTTCTTGACAATAATAGTACCTGTCCCTCCCGATCGCCAACGCCGCTGTATAGGTTGTTAGCTCCAAGTCTTCCATAGGGAACGGACATGCGATTGGCGGCACACAAGGTATCGGCTTGCTCATTACCACCTTCCCATTTTTGTCATAGAGTTCTGCCATCGGGCTGCCGGAGCCGATAAATGTCGCCGTCCACTTTATTGTTCCGCTCATATGCACTTCCTTACAATAGTAGCTGTTTCATCATGAAAACAATACCAATATAGTGTAAACAATTGCACCTGTGCTATACCGTGATCATGGTATTTTTGCAAGAAGCGTAAGTTGAGTACCTGCAGTAACAGAACTAACGATATCAAGCTGACCGGCCAGCTTCGCAGCGCGCTTCTGCATGCTTTGAAGGCCGTGGCCCCGCATACAAGCCCCCGGCTCAAAACCTTTGCCGTTATCTTTAATAATCAAAGTAAACTCTTCACCACAAAGGGTTATGGCTATGTCCACATTGGTTGCCATCGAATGTTTGCGAACATTGTGTAGGGCTTCCTTGAATATCAGCAGAACATTACGGCCGAATTCAATATCAGGAATCGGGCGTTCACCCATGGGACTGGACTCAAATGTATAGTCAATGGATTTCAGCATGATGTTTGCTTCGTCCCTGAGTTTCAACACCAGGGTATCCAACCGGTCATGCTCCGGATTGATTACCCATACCACATCACGAAGCGATTCGGCAGTTGCCCGCGCCATTGCGCTGATCTCTGAAAGCACGGCATGCTGCTCTTCTCCAACTCCCCCTTGATCCCGTAATGCATCACTCATCAACGCAATACTCCCCATATTACTCCCGAGATCATCATGAATGTCACTCGCAATACGCATTCTCATGTGCTCCATTTCAAGCAGTTTCCCCACCCGGTAGCGGTACAGAGCATAGAGCAACGCAAGAACAGTTAACACTATAAGCGTCTTAAACCACCACGTTGCCCAATACGGAGGGGTGATCGCTACTAAAACCACTGTCGCATCTTGGCTCCACACACCATCGCTGTTCGTTCCTTGTACTTTGAAAACATAATCGCCCGGATCGACATTGGTGTATGATGCAAATGTTCGCCTCCCTGCATTTGTCCACTCACGGTCAAATCCATCAAGCTTGTAGCGATAACGGTTCCTTTTGGGGAAAGTGTAGTCGAGAGAAGAAAACTCAAACGAGAAATAATTCTGCCGATACGAGAGCGTGATTGCCCTGATCTCGGAGATTGTGCTATCAAGAGGAAACGGCTTGTCAAATACCCTGAACTCTGTTATCACTGGAGTGGTGAACATACCGTTCTCGGTAATGTTCTCGGGCGTGAAGAAATTGTATCCGTTCTTTCCGCCAAGGTAAATCTCTCCGCCTTTGCTTTTAGAGTTTGCAAAATAGAACTCGTTGCTCTGCAATCCGTCATGGACGTCGAATCCCGCAAGCTGTCCTGTCTCAGGGTCAAATCTCCAAAGGCCATTCTGAACTGTTGCGAGCCAGAGCTTCCTGTCATTCGCTTCAGTTATACCAATGATGATCCCTAAAAGATTTTCCCTTTCAGGAAAGTGATGCAAAAATTCTCTTTTTCCTCGTTCAAACTCATCCAGGCCGTTCCCCGTTACAACCCAGATACGCCCCTTGCTATCTTCATGCAACGCATACACACGGTTGTTACTGATGCTCGCGCTGTCATCAGCACGATGGAGATAATGGTTAAAAGACGCTGGGTACGAGTCAACGTGATTCAG
>CAZWIN010000400.1:0-2716 GCA_964633855.1 uncultured Chitinophagales bacterium | reverse complement strand
GAAGCGCTATTCCAGCGCTCCCCGCCGAACAGAAGGCGGGCAGGCATAATTCCATTACTCCAACAACCCTGCAAGAAATTTATTGGAACCATCAGAGAAAATCATTCGCGTCGGCCACAGCCCCGATCCGGACGATGCGTTTATGTTTTACGGACTCGCTAGCGGCAAAGTGAAACTTGACGGCATCCGGATTGAACATATGCTGGAGGATATTCAGTCGTTAAACGAGCGCGCCATGAAAGCCGAACTTGAGGTGACTGCAATTTCAGCACATGCGTTTGCATCCGTTGCCGACAAATACCGGATTATGCGAACCGGTGCAAGCATGGGCGAAGGGTACGGGCCCGTGATCATTTCCCGGAAATACAAATCGCTCGGTGAGCTGAAAGGGAAGCTTGTCGGCACTCCCGGGCCGCTGACCACGGCAACGTTACTCTTCAAGATGTTTACTTCGGGCATAATGAATATTGATATGCCGTTTGATAAGATTATGGAAGCCGTAGATAACGGAAGCGTTGATGCCGGACTGTTGATTCATGAGGGGCAGATCACCTACCAATCGCTCGGCTACAACAAGATTATTGACTTCGGTGAGCATTGGAAGAATGAAACCAAAGGGCTTCCCCTCCCGCTCGGGCTTGATGTGGTTCGCAAGGATCTTGGCGAAGAGATGGCACACAAACTCTCCCGTGGATTAAAGGAAAGCATCGCCTATGGCTACGCTCATCAGGACGAAGCGATTCCCTACGCGATGCAGTGGGGACGCGGCATTGATTACAAGCTCGGCGAGAAGTTTGTGAAGATGTACGTCAGCGACGTAACGATTGATATGGGTGAAAACGGAAAGAAAGCTCTTGAATTGTTATTTAAGAGAGGGTTTGAGAAGGGATTGATACCGAATGTACCGGAGGTTCTGCTATATTAAAAAACTCTTGATGTGGGATGCGAGATGTGTGAAATGGGATATAGGATGAGCGAGTTTTGATTCAGACCCTGATTCGCTTACTTGCCGCCTTCCTCAACCGGTTCATCACAGCGTGGCCCATCTGCTTTTCGTCAAATCCCTGACAGAGAATAATACTCACACCTTTGCGGTCAAGTGTCCGGAAGCCATCAAACAAATTCCTGGCGGCACTTCTCGCTTTTTCGTCGCCCAGAAAAAAAAGATTCCTGTTCCTGAATTCTCGCGCAGCGTTACTCTCGATCATTACACCGACACAGATATTGTTTGTCGTAAGTTCATACTGCATGCGCTGCATTGCATTCAGGACTTTCTTCCGTTCACCTTCAAAAAGAACAACCTCTGCTTTAGGAGCGTAGTGCTTGTACTTCATACCGGGAGATAACGGCCGATTGTGAGTCGGGTGTGCAATCCGCACTTTCATCTTCAATACCTTCTCGATCTCTTCCTTCGTCACTCCACCGGGACGGAGAATAACAGGAACCCTGCGTGTAATATCCAGCACTGTAGATTCAACTCCAATCCTGCACGGCCCGCCATCGAGTATGGCGGCTATCTTTCCGTCAAGATCCTCCTTTACGTGAAGTGCCGTGGTGGGGCTCGGTTTGCCGGAGAGATTTGCCGATGGTGCAACAACAGGGACACCCGCTTCCTTCAACAGTGCCTTGGCGACCGGATGATCCGGCATACGTACGGCAACGGTGGAAAGCCCGGCGGCAACAACATCGGGTACAAGAGTGCCGCGCTTCATTACCAGAGTCAACGGGCCGGGCATGAATCTCTCAGCAAGCACCCAAAACATTACCGGAATGGATTCCACCAGGCTCCACATCTGGTGATGCGAACGGATATGGACAATAAGCGGGTTGTCCGAGGGGCGGCCTTTCACCTTAAAAATTTTCCTGACCGCCTTTACATCATACACATTCGCCCCAAGGCCATACACCGTCTCGGTAGGAAAAGCAACGAGCTCTCCTTCTCGCAGCAAACGTGCTGCAGTAGAGATATTCCTCTTTCGGGATGTTTTGCCTGTATTGAGGTAAAGAGTTTTCATTCAACAAGAAAAAAGGTCTTCCACCGAAGACCCTTCCGTTTATTACGCTGCTTCACAGCCATCAAGCTGCGGCTTGCTCAACCGCAGGATATTCGTTGATGATTTCGTACAACGTCGTCCTCTGCGCCGCAGAGAATCCTGCACCGTGGATTAACTCAACACACTCTTCAGTGTTTGTCTTGTTCACAAAATTTGCTGCCGCGTGGACATTCTCTTCAAGAAGCGTTCCCCCGAAATCATCCGCCCCGAAATGCAGCGCAATCTGCCCGGCCTTCTTCCCTTCGGAAAACCACGACGCCTGAATGTGGTCAAAGTTATCAAGATAGATGCGAGAGAAGGCAATGATCTTGTAATACTGGTTCGCCGTTGCATAATGCGGAATGATTTTCTCGAGCGGCGTGTTGCCGGGCTTGAAACTCCACGGAACGAATGCCGTGAACCCATGATACTCGTCTTGCAACTGTAGTATTAACTCAAGATGCTCGATGATGTCTTCGTCCTTCTCCAGATGCCCGTACATCATCGTCGCCGTTGACTTGAACCCGATCTTGTGTGCCTCACGCATGACGTTCAACCAGTCAGCACTCGTCCCTTTCTTGCTGCTGATTTTCTTCTTCACACGGTCGGAAAGAATCTCTGCTCCTCCGCCGGGAATCGAACGCTGTCCGGCATCCCACAGCCGTTGCAACACCTGCGGAACC
>CAZWIN010000399.1:0-2738 GCA_964633855.1 uncultured Chitinophagales bacterium | reverse complement strand
AATCCCCGCTTACGTTGAGATACCAGATCGAAGGCGTTATTGTTGAACAGGACGCAAACAACTATCTGCGTTTTGATTTCAACAGCGACGGAACGAATACCAAGGTCTTTGCGGCAAGCATTTCCGGCGGCACCGCAACGACGCGCAACAGCGCCACGATTTCCGCGGGCAACCCGCTCTATTTGCGCATACGCCGCATCGGCAACCAATGGACGCAGAGTTATTCCTATAACGGAACAAGCTGGGTTACCGCCACGACCTTCAGCCACATTCTTACCGTCACGTCAGTGGGCCCGTTTGTCGGAAATGCCGGAAGCCCGGCACCGGCATTTACCGGACTGGTGGATTATTTCTTCAATGCAGCATCGCCCATTGTCCCGGAAGACGCAGTCATTTCATGGTGGAGTGCAACGCGCCGGTTCAGACTTCCTGTGGAGATCAAAGCAAACGGCTACCAGCGTATCAACAAACCTGCGGAAGTAGATGTCAACTTCACTCAGCTTCTCAACGCTCTCGGCCAGGCTTCACCATTCTCCGAGAATTCCCTGCGGGTGATTGAAGTATCCAATACCGGCACAATACTGGATACCGCGGTGCAATTTCAATTTGACAAAGAGCCGGGATACAACGCCGCATCGAATGCACGCGGCACGGTGTCATTCTTAATGGCCGGAACCACAGCCGCAAACGCTTCACGCTATTTCCACATCTATTTTGAAACTCTCGCAGGAGGATCGTTCACGCTTCCTGCGATGAGCACGCAGGTAAACGTCACCGACAACGTGATGGACGAAGGTCAACCAAGCATCAAAGTCATCACCCCGAAGGGAACATATTATTACCACAAGATGGGTGGCGGTTTTTCTTCGATTGAGGATATTCAGGGCAATGACTGGGTGAATTATCATCCCGGCGGCGGTTCTTCGGGCGAGTTTCGCGGAGTCCCGAATATTGGCGATGTGTTCCATCCGGGATATGTGAATTCCATCAGCACGGTGGAAAGCCAGGGCCCGGTGAAATCACGGATCAGGTCGGTATCCGTTGACGGGCAATGGGAATGTGTGTGGGATATCTTCCCTGAGTATGCACGCATGCGGTTGCTCAGAAAAGCAGGCAACTACTGGTTCCTCTATGAAGGAACCCCCGGCGGAGTTTTCAATCCTACAACAGATTTCATGTATCGCTCAAGCGGCCAGCGTATGACGCTCGCCGGATCGCTTGCAAGTGACCTTGCTGCACCTGAATGGGCATACTTCGGCGACAGGAATATGCGCCGCTCATTCTTTGTTGCTCACCATGAAGATGATTTCCAGCAAGATTACTATCGTTCCGATACAAACATGACCATCTTCGGATTTGGCAGACAGGATCCCTGCTGTACAAGGCTGTTGACCGCCGTTCCGCAGAACTTCACAGTCGGATTTGCTGAGGATTCAACGTTCTCCACCACGAGTCAGATGGTGAACGCTGCATACCAGGATATGCAGTCGCTTCAAGGCGCACCTGAAAGCCATCCGGCAACAATGTTGCCTCCGGGTATCGTCGGCAATCCCTCACACCAATCGGCATTTGTTGGTGAAGCTGCAACATTTAGTGTTGTCGCTACAGGAACAGCCCCTCTTTCATACCAATGGCAAAAGAATGGAAGCAGTATTGCTGGTGCAACATCGGCAAGCTATACCACGGCTCCCGTAGCAATAGCTGACAATGGTTCAACATTTCGTTGTGTTGTCACAAACAGCCTCGGTAGCGCAACAAGCCTTGCAGCAACGCTGACAGTTTCTCCGGCTCCCGGCGCGCCTGTATCTGATGATTTCAACAGCTACTCTTTGAATACGAATCTGTGGACTGTCTCTAATCCTCTCGGCGATGCCTCGTTCGCTATGACGGGAACAGGCACAAGCAATGCACGCCTGTCTGTTTCCGTACCGGCGGGCGTTGCGCATGATAATTGGAGCGCCGGACTGATGTCGCCACGTATTATGCAGAACATCAGCAACACAGACTTCGAGGTTCAGACAAAGTTCGAAGGCGGCATGACACAGCAATATCAGGCCGAGGGATTCCTCGTCATGCAGGACAACGGCAACCTGTTGCGCTTCGATATCACCCGTGACCTGACAAGGAACAGGGTCTTCTGCGCGAGTTTCGTAAACGGTGCTCCGACAGTCCGAAAAGATACTGTTGTTGCCCTCTCGGTATTCTTCCATCTCAAACTGAAGAGAACCGGCAACCAATGGACATTCAGTTATTCATTTAACGGAACGACATGGTATGTTGGCGCAACATTCAACCATACTTTGACGGCGAAATCTGTAGGATTGTTCTTTGCAAATGCCGGAACGGCCCCCCCGTTTTTCTATGGACAAGCAGATTACTTCTTTAATACAGCCTCACCTGTTGTTCCCGAAGATGGCGGAATTCCCGGCGATCCCGGAGCACCTGTGGTTTCCAATGTGCAGGCGATTCCCAACCAAGGCGGATTCAACGTGACGTGGACGACCAATGAACCGGCAACAGGAGTAGTACAGTACGGTACCACAACACTGTATGAACTCGGTTCTGCAGCACAGGCTGGAACCTCTTTCCTGCACAGCGTTCCGGTTACCGGGCTTCAGCCTTCGACATTCTATCATTTCCGTGTTCTCTCGGCTGACTCCAGCAACAACCAGACAACAACAGGTATTTATTCGGTAACTACCTCGCCGGTAACGGTTCCAGCGTTCAATTTTTGGTAC
>CAZWIN010000398.1:0-2742 GCA_964633855.1 uncultured Chitinophagales bacterium | reverse complement strand
GCTCTTCCTGATGCACCACGCGATGTACAAGCTCCACAACCGCCATGGCTGTAGAAAGCCGTTCAAGATCTTCCCGAATATGCCGGAACCGGGTGCCGGTTTCACATTTTGAGAGCAGATGAAGGTCACGTTGTTCCTTTTTGTACAACACAGCCGTGACATGCATTGCCGGTTCAAGTGAAGAACCAAATTTGTTGTTCCGCGCCCTTGCTCCCTTGGCAATCACCGATAACCTCCCGAAGGTACGTGTATACAAGGTCACGATTTTGCTGGTATCGCGATACTTCATGGATTTCAGGACGATAGCTTCGGTAGAGACGATCATCTTCCACCTAAAAACTCAGGCAACATGGTTTTCCAGACATAGCGCTGAAATGGCTTTCTCATACGGAGCGGCAAGAATACATTTCTCGGTAATGATCGCCGTTATCAAACGGGCGGGCGTAATATCAAATGCAGGCGCAAACACCCTGGCTCCTTCTGCCGCAATCCGTACACCGGCGACATGAGTAACCTCAACAGGGTTGCGCTCTTCAACCATTATGGCATCACCGGATGGCGTGCCAACATCGAGCGTGGAGGTGGGAGCTGCAACGTAGAATGGAACGTCATGATGATGTGCGAGGACAGCAAGTGAATACGTCCCAATTTTGTTCGCAACATCTCCATTGGCTGCAATCCTGTCTGCTCCTACAATCACTGCACTGATCTTTCCCTTCTGCATCAGGTACCCGGCCGTGCTATCGGTAATCACAGTGACGTCTATGCCGTGTTTCTGCAGTTCCCATGCAGTCAATCTCGCTCCTTGAAACAGCGGACGTGTCTCATCAACATACACCTTGCGGATTTTCCCTTCCCGCGCCGCAGTGGTGATTATGCTTTGTGCAGTGCCTTCTCCGGCCGTTGCCAATGCACCGGTGTTGCAATGGGTGAGAATGGTTGAACCTTGCCTGATGAGGCCTGCCCCCAATATCCCGATTCTCCGGCACGCTTCAACATCTTCATCTCTGATCGCACATGCTTCCTGAAGCATCCGTGAACGGACAATATCCGCTTCCGCAGGTCCCATAGCTTCAAATGCATTTCGCATCCGGTTCAGTGCTGCAAAAAGATTGACTGCAGTAGGACGTGTCAGAGCAAGGGAATGCAGAACGGGGGAAATGGAATCGCGTTGTTGCGGATAACCGGCATTGGGCTCCCTGCCCAAGGCAAGACACACAGCAAATGCAGCAGCTACGCCTATTGCAGGTGCGCCTCTGATTCGCAATGATGTGATTGCTTCTTCAATAACGGCGGGATCGGTAGTTTCAACATACACTTCCTCGGCAGGAAGCCGGGTCTGGTCAATAAAACGTACTCTCCCATCAACCCAATCAACAGAAGTCATGTTCGGAAAGCGCAAACCGTTTTTAATGCTCATCAAACCGGGAAAGCTCCCGGAATTCCCTGAAGCGGTCCTGAATCTGGAGATACGTGATATCGGCAAGACCTTCAACGCTGAATTTTTCGACACAGAATGATGCAAGCGTGCTTCCGTAAATCACGGCACGCTTCAGGTTTTCCTCGGACATATCACCCGTACGTTCCAACCAACCGGTGAACCCACCCGCGAAGGCATCGCCTGCGCCCGTGGGATCAAAGATATTTTCCATCGGATATGCCGGCGCCGAGAAGACAATTTGATCCGTCATCAACAACGCTCCATGCTCGCCCTTCTTGACGATGACCGCCTTCGGGCCCATACTCCGAATAATCCTGCCAGCTTTAATTAAGTTTGGCTCCTTGGAGAGCAGCCGTGCTTCGGAATCGTTCACAATCAATACGTCAATACGTTTGAGCGTTTCGAGCAATGCGGCGTTCTTCCGCTCGATCCAGTAATTCATTGTATCACATACCACCACCCACGGATTTTCAATCTGGTCAAGCACCTTGCCCTGAAGAACAGGGTCAATATTGCCGAGACAAACACATTTACTCCGACGGTATCTGTCGGGAATCTTCGGATCGAAATGTTCAAAGCAATTGAGATGGGTGAACAGCGTATCGCGCGTATTCAGGTCGTAGTGGTATTTCCCCGACCAACGGAATGTCTTTCCTTGTTTAACAACCTCGAGTCCCTCAAGGTCAACACCTTTTGACTCAAGGAAAGCGATGGCTTGTTTTGGGAAATCGCCACCAACCACACCGACAAGCCGAATGGGTTTGACAAAATAACTTGCCGCCGCCGAGATATATGTCGCAGACCCTCCAAGGGCATTATCCACCGACCCAAACGGGGTTTCGATTGTATCAAGAGCTAATGAACCAACGACGAGAACGCTCAAACTTTGCTCCGGGAAATTGGTGAAGGAGTCTGTACTTCAATACACTGATTCAAATTACGGAAAGAGACTTTGATTAGCAAGAATACCGGTCTACAATGGAATGATGGTAACCCTGCCGGCCTCTTCTCCGCCGACAAGATATTCGTGAACAGTTCTCAACCCTTGCCGCTGGCCGGGCCATACGAGCCGCTTCAATGCAGCTTCGTATGAAAGCCATTCACAACCTTGATGCTCGGGTGAGAGAACAGGCTGACCATCCGGAGCTACTTGTGAAGCAAAGAAAGCGCTGAGATTCATCGAATCGTATACCGGATCATAGAAAGTACTGACATGGGGAACAACCCAAAAGTGAGCAGGGATGAAACCCGTTTCTTCCCTCAGTTCGCGCAGTGCCGCCTCAAAAGCTTTTTCGCCATCA
>CAZWIN010000397.1:0-2754 GCA_964633855.1 uncultured Chitinophagales bacterium | reverse complement strand
GATGCCGAAGCCTTAAGAGACCTTGGCATTATTTATTACCAGGCAAGACTCTATCAGGATGCAAAGAAATACCTGAAGCAGTCATCCGATCTTGACAAGAAAGATGGCCGTACGCTTCTCTATCACGGGCTCGCCCTTGAATCCTTGGGGGAGATACCCGCCGCTCTTGGCGTGTATTTGAATTATTCTGACCTCTCATCCCTCTCTCCGTACAAAAACTTGCTTGAAGGGCGTTACCGGTCTTTAACAAGAGATATTATTCAGGCACAACTGCAACAACGCGTGGCGGACGAACAGAAGTTAAGCGATAATGAAATGTCCGAACACACCATCGCGGTTTTCCCGTTTGAGTATCAGGGCCAGGAACAGAAGTTTCAAGCGCTGGGATTCGGCCTGAGTGAATTGGTCGTGACCGATCTGGGGAAAGTCTCAAAACTCAAGGCGGTCGAACGTATTCGTGTGGATGCCCTGCTTTCCGAGCTCAAGCTTGGCCAGAGCGATAAGGTAGACCGCTCGACAGCACCACGCCTCGGGCGGTTATTAACGGCCGGCCGATTGGTTTCAGGTGCTTATAATGTTTCTGAAAAAAGCATGCTCAGAGTTGATGCAAGTATTCTGAATGCAGTGAAAAAGAAATACCCCGATCCAAAAAGCAAAACAGATGATCTCGATAATCTTTTTAAAGTGGAGAAGGAAATGGTGTTTGACCTTCTGAAGGATATGGGGATTACTCTCACGCGTGCGGAGAGGGAGGACATAGAGAAGGTTCCGACAAAAAACCTCCAGGCGTTCATCATGTACTCAATGGGTTTAGAAAAAGAAAGCCGTCGTGATTTCGGAGCTGCTGCAGTGTACTTTGGACAGGCGGCAGAGCTTGATCCTTCTTTTGAGCAGGCGAAATCCAGGGCCACCGCAAACAAAGCGCTGGGTGTAGCCGGTACTCCAGAAGCCGCACTGTCTGCGGCCTATCGCATCAACTCTGCAATAGGAGAAGACGGCATCAACCTTATTGAGAGACGGCTTCAAAACCTCGCAAATGACATCGGCTCGCCCTTCTTTCCGGGACAGGATCATCGTGAGCCGCTTGAGGAAGCAGTGAGAGCAGGCGCTGCCGTCCGTGATCTTTCTGCACCACCACCACCGCCGAGGCCATGATGGAGAAACGGCCTCGAAAACAAAAGTCAGTCAGATTACCCCGGCTCATGTTCTGTACGGTGTTTTGCGTCTTTACCTTAAGGGTACTCACCTCAGCTCAAACATTTTGGGAATCCACAAACGGCCCGACCGGTGCTACGGTTGTTGCTTTGTCGTTTACTTCATCCGGTGATCTTCTTGCCGGGACATCAGGGACAGGTGTTTTTGCCTTGCCCGCAGGTGCTTCGGGTTGGGTGCCCATGAGTACTGGACTGACGAACCAGAGCATCTATGCTCTTCTGGGTTTACAAAATGGAGTTGTGGTTGCAGGCAGTGGACAGGGTGTTGCCCGTACTACTGATGGAGGCCAACATTGGAATTCCACCAGCCTGGATTTTGGAGTCAATGTTGCCCTGGTTGCCCGTTCAAACACAGATTTGCTCGTAGGCGTTGCAGACGGCAATGCGGGAATTCTCCGGTCACTTGATGGCGGAGTTACCTGGACACAACCCGGGCTCTTCGGAATATTCGTGTCTGCGCTGGCCTTTGATCAGCAAACCAACAGCCTCTTCGCCGGTACATTAACCAATGGTGTCTTTCGCTCTACCGATGCAGGCATCACTTGGACTCAGGTGAATACCGGACTCTCCGATTCCTCGGTATACTCACTGGCGCTGAATTCTCTTGGACACTTGTTTGCAGGAACGGCGACCGGGGTATTTCGTTCGATTGACCGTGGAGCGACATGGTCGCCTGCGAATGCAGGCTTACCCGTGGCCCCCAACTATGCAATCATCGTGAACGCGGCCAACCATGTGTTTGTGAGCGGCGGAGATCAAGGAGTGTTCCGGTCGACAAACAGCGGTTCCGCTTGGCAACCTGTTAATAGTGGAATTGGGAATATTGACGTGAGGGCCTTTGCCCTTTCCCAAAACGGGATTCTTTACGCCGGGACAGGAAACGGAGCAGTATTCCGATCAACCGGGAGTACGATCCCTCCTGTTGCACCGGCACTGCTGTTTCCGGCTGACTCGGCCCTTAACCAGTCCGTCAACCTTCAGCTCAGATGGAATAATTCACCGCAGGCTGATACATATCGCCTGCAAGTGTCAACAGATCCGCAGTTCACAACAACAATTGTGGACGATACCACTCTTACGACAACAATCCGGACGATCGGGCCTCTTGCAAACGGGACAACATATTATTGGCGCGTGAATGCAAAGAACATCGGCGGCACCAGCGGGTATTCGTCGCGAAGGTTTACGACTGTTTCATCACCACTCCCGCCTCCAGCTCCTGTATTGGTAAGTCCGCCTGATGGTGCATCCGATTTGACAATCCCTGTAATGCTGCAATGGCGCTCTTCCGGCGGAGCAGCAACGTATCGCATGCAGCTTGCTGCCGACTCTACCTTTGCAGTGCCGGATGTTGATGCCACGGGGTTGACTGACACAGTCTTTGTGGTCACCGACCTCCTTGAAGCAACCACATTCTATTGGCATGTGTCTGCCACCAATGCAACTGGAACGAGTACATACAGTACACGATGGCAATTCCAAACGGCGGGCGTACCGGCAATTCAGGTAGGCCCGACCATTGTGAATTTCGGCGACGTCA
>CAZWIN010000396.1:0-2756 GCA_964633855.1 uncultured Chitinophagales bacterium | reverse complement strand
AGCGGAACGCAAGCAGTGACTATGTAAACCGTGTGATTCTCCTTTCGGACGGGCTCGCGAATCAGGGGATAACGGATGCAAGGGAATTGGGGAGGATTTCACGCAAGTACAGGTCAAAGGGCATTTCGCTGACGACGATGGGAGTAGGGCTCGACTACAATGAGAACCTGATGGTTGCACTTTCAGAGAGCGGCGGAGGCAACTACTACTTTATTGAAAGTCCGCACGGGCTGGCGGCGATGCTGCAGAAGGAGTTTGATTGCCTCTCTTCAGTGCTTGCGCAGAACGCCAGCATTGAACTGACGCTTGGCAGCGGCGTGCGCGTGAACGATGTTATCGGATGCGGGTACCACAACGAGAGGAATATGCATATCATTCAAGTTGGCGATGTGTATGCAAACGAGGAAAGGGAATTTACAGTCGAGCTGGATGTTCCACCGGGACAGGGTTCATATACAGTTGCACGCGGCGTGCTCCGGTTTGAAACCGGCGAAGTCAATCTGCGCAGGGTGGACCCGTTCGCAGTGACGATTCGATATACCAGGGATCTTGCCCTGATTGACAAGAACCGTGATATGAGAACACAGGCGAAAGTGGATATCGCCATATCCACACGGCGGGTTGACCGCGCGATGCAGATGATGGATGAAGGGAAAGCAGAGGAAGCGGCGGTTGAGTTGCGCTCGGCGCAGAATGCATTGAGCGTATCACCTGCAGCAGCGGCAGGCGGAGTGATGAGCGAATCGTTCGAGCAACAGGAGGCGAAGCTGAGGGCGTTCAGTAAGGAGCTTGATGACAATAGGGATAATCCCGCGAAAGCAAAAAAGCGGATACAGTACGAGAATTACAAAGTGCAGAAGAAGAAGTGAACACCTGTGGGGGCGCAGCATGCTGCGCCCCTGCAGGATTTATGGTGGTGGAGGCCAAATATTCGTGTGATTTCGTTGCGCTTCTTCCGCATTTCCGCTACTTTGGGTTGTGCCTGCCGATGATGTTCCGTGCTGTCAGCGTATCTGCCAACCATAGTTAATACCTGAAGGATAGTGTATGAAGAACTTGCTTGCTCTTGCCTGTGCCGTGGTTGTAGCCACTTCATCTCTCGTTGCACAGCAATGGAAATGGCCTGATAAACCGAAAAACCTGAACGTCCTGCCGGAGGGGACAACGGGAAGGGAATTGCAGCGGACCATGTTCAGTTTTACCTCCGGGTTGGGTGTGCGGTGCGTCTATTGTCACGTTGGCGAGGACGGAAAGGACTGGAGCGAATTTGATTTTGCCTCGGATGCAAAGCCGGAAAAGGACAAAGCCCGCACAATGCTGAAGATGGTGAGAGCCGTCAACTCAGAGTACCTTGCCGAACTTCCCGGGCATGATGCATCATCACCGGAGGTATCATGCGTAACGTGCCATCGAGGCAGCTCGGTGCCGATTTCCCTGGAGGAGAAACTGAAGAGGACGTACGACAGGCAGGGGATTGATTCCACGATCAGGCAATACCGTGCGCTGCGGGAGCAATACTACGGCGGCTTCACATACAATTTCAAGGAAGGGGTATTGCTCCGTCTTGCCGATAAAATAATGGAGGACACAACCAAAGGGGCGGATGTAATGAAGGTTGTGAACTTGAATATCGAGATGTATCCTTCGTTTGCATTTTCTTATGTACACCTTGCCAGCATGTACGAGGATATGGGGAACACCAAAGCCGCAATTGAGAATTACGAGCAGGCGATTAAGTTGAACCCGAAGGACGAGCGGTTGAAAAAGCAGTTGGAAAGGTTGAAAGCGAAGTAGGAGATTACACAATTTGATGCCGTCATGGCGCTAATGAGGATTCCTGTGTGCCGTGACGGTCAATGAACGGTCTTTTTTTACTTGGCGATGCAATGGGATTTATTGATGTAGCCTTCCTGTTTGAGCAAAAGCAGTTGTTTTGTCTCAATCCTGTCTCCCGCCGTTATCCGGTACCCATACATGCCACCCGATTGACCCATCGCAGCGATTCCGTATTCATCCGTTGTAGCGGGGTTGAATAGAAAACGGAATAAGGATTAGCAAGAGGGGTGATACGATTTGTGGCAATGACAAAAGAAGGGGGCGTCACGACACGCCCCTACAGTGAATGATCATATCTCGTATCGAATACCGGCCCGTACTGAGAAAGCAAGAATTGTTATGCTTGGGATTCGGAATGCAGTCAGGCCGTAGGTTTCATATCCCCAATAGAACCCGCGGAGGATGAAAGGATATGTAGCGCCGCCAAAGCCGAAAATGGGGCCGGCCTGTACATTCGGGCTAAGATACAATTTGTGAGCAATAGGGATGTTCATGCCGCCGCCGAAGAGAAACCCGAACGAGGGCCCGCCGGGGACGTTCATAGCCATGACCGGCCCGACGCTGGCATAGGGCCTTAGCCGTGAACCCTGAATATCAATATAGTACTTGAAATACGGATGCCATATCAGCGGCGCGCCGTATTGTGTATTAATGCTGAACTCGGAGCCGACACTTATGTTGCGATTAAACAGTAGTTCCGCCACGGGGGTGATGTGGAATCCTGCAGAGCCGCCGAGGGACGACAGGCCCATGTTTCCGCCGACCAGCCAGTGTTGTGAGTACCCCCGCGATGGCATTGCAAAGGAGACAACAACCAAAGCCGCGGTTGTGAAGTATTTTCTCAAATGAATTTGTCCTTCGTATGATGTAAACAGGTTGAATACAAAGAATAAGTACGAGGTTGTGCGGGGTTTGTTGCT
>CAZWIN010000395.1:0-2756 GCA_964633855.1 uncultured Chitinophagales bacterium | reverse complement strand
GGCAACAGCCATGTAAATGGCAGCCGGAACTCCTTTTCCGGATACGTCACCTACGACAAAACCAAGATGTGTATCATCTATCAGAAAGAAATCATAGAAATCTCCGCCGACATCTTTTGCCGGGTGCATCTCGGCATAGATGGAGAACTCATTCCGGTGTGGGAATGGCGGAAAAACCTGCGGAAGAATTTGTTGCTGTATGCGGTGTGCTGCATCCAGGTCGCTTTGAACAGCGACCAACCGCTTCCGGTCATCAAGCGCCGACTTCACCGCGGCGATTTCCTTCATTCCTTTTTCGATGGTCATGTGGAGATCGTTGAAGTCAATCGGCTTGGTGACAAAGTCGAATGCCCCACGATTCATGGCGGTGCGGATGTTCTCCATATCTCCGTATGCTGAGACAATAACAGTCTTCAGTGCCGGGTTATCCTTCTCTTGCAGTCTTTGCAGCAGCGTAAGTCCATCCATCCGGGGCATGTTAATGTCGGACAATATCAGTGCAATATCGTCTGTCCCATTGATCTGATTCAACGCGTCTTCACCATTCTCGGCAAACACAAACTGATACATATCACTTTGAATCTGCTTTCTGAACTTCTGCAAGATTAGCATCTGCAGATCGGGCTCGTCGTCCACCACCATGATCTTGGATAATTTCATCGTATCAGGCACTCTTGTGTTTACTGATCAGTTCGTGTATTTCCTGTTTCAGGGAGTCAAAGTCAATCGGCTTGGTGAAAAATTCCTTCGCGCCTGACGCCATGGCTTTCCTGTGGTTGTCGCTGTCGCCATACGCGGAAATCATGCTCACATGGATGGCCGGATATTTCTGTTTGATGATTTCAAGCAGCTCCAGTCCTGTCATCCCCGGCATGTTGATATCCGAGAAGACATAGACCACATCGGGCGGTCTCGTGCTATCAAGGATATCAATAGCTTCCTGGCCGGAAAAGGCGAAGACCAACTCCAATTCACCGGCACGGATTTCTTTTCTGAATTTTTGCAGAAAGAGAAGTTCGATGTCCCTTTCGTCGTCAACAACAAGGAATTTCATGTGAAGTCTATTCTGTTGCTATGTGACAATTCTGTGCTTAGGCGGGTAACCCGACAATAAACGTTACACCGCCATCTCCGTTGGTTTCAATGCTCATTTCGCCGCCATGCGCTTTCACAATATCATGCGTGATGGAAAGTCCCAGTCCCGTGCCTTGCGTCCCTTTTTTCGTAGTGAAAAATGGTTGGAGAATTTTATCCTTGATCGCATCAGGAATTCCCGGACCGTTATCTCCCACTTCTACAATGATCTTGTCTGTTTGACGCCGTGTTCGTACTGTCAGCTTCGGGAGATACGAGCCTGACTTTTTATCTCCCGCATTGACCTTTTCCCTCATGGCATCGAAAGCATTCTGGCACAGGTTGATGATCACGCGGCTGAAGTCCTCTGTAATGAGAGGTACCTCGGCTATCGACTGATCGAGATCAAGAGAAATGTCAACATTGATCGGGTTCCTCCCAGCGCGCATGCCATGGAAGGCGAGGTTCACATATTCCTTCACTAATGCGTTCAGATCGACCGGCTCTTTCTTGCCGCTTCCGCCGCGTGAATGCTGCAGCATGGACTTGACGATGCCGTCGGCACGGGTACCATGCTCGATGATCTTGCTAAGATTCTTCTTCACATCATCGAGCAGCTGCTGCACATCCCCGCTGCTACCGGAGAGTTTCTTGACCTCTTCCATCGCTTCGTCAACCAACTCCACCGATACCGAAGAGAAATTGTTGACAAAGTTCAACGGATTTTTGATTTCGTGCGCGATGCCGGCGGTGAGCTGACCGAGTGATGCCAACTTTTCCTGCTGAATAAGTTGGGCTTGAGTAGCGCTAAGCTCAGAGAGCGCTTCTTCAGCTTTTTTCTTTGCTGCCTGTAATTGAATCAGGTCAAGATGCGCCTGATGCGCTTGCGCCTCAGCTAATTTCAAATCATTGAAACGGGTAAGCGTAAGGTTGAATACGGCGGCAAAGCGTTCCAGCAACGTGGTTGTTTCTTCCGGTTGCTTGTCCGGCGACGCTATACCGATAAACCCTCTTGAAAAGTACGCAATGTTCTGCACCCGGCGCGTCTGGGAAAGTCCGCCCTTGAAAGGTACGGAGAGTGAACTGAGGTGCTGAAAGTACTCTTGCAATTCTTTCCCTTGCATGTCGATGGTAATGGACTTCATTCCCTCCCGCCATCCTGCCAACATCTTTTGAAAAGAGCTGTTGCCGAGCAAATTGACAGAGAATCCGGTGCTTACTTTACTTCCGTCTTCATCCGTTATCCAGAACTCCGCACTGCCGTCCTCATCCTTCATGATGGCGATGTACAGGCGATTGGGTGCAATTCCCAATGTAATAAGTTGCCTGAAGAGCACTGCCGCTGTCTCTGCCAGTTCTTCAGACTTCTGCATCGCGAGGGTTCTGCTTCGAACTCTTTCCAGGCTTGTTTCAATTTGTGCTTCTCGTGTCTGCACCTCAGCCTGCTTGAGATCAAGGTAGCGCCGAAACGTCAAATCAATGATGGCCTTGAATCGTTGAAGGATGTCGATCTCACTCTCCGAGTAAGGCCTTTCACTCCATGCATAAAAATTTCCCGTCGAAAACGGAAAGTAGTACCCATATTCTGTCTGCTCACGATGTTCACGCGGCGTATAGGGTGCTGACAACCGTGCAGCAAGTGCTTCGTAGTAGGACCGGAGGGCTTCATCACTAAGGGTAAC
>CAZWIN010000394.1:0-2775 GCA_964633855.1 uncultured Chitinophagales bacterium | reverse complement strand
AGTTTCCATTTCTTGGGCCGGCTCAAACACCACCTATAATTTCCTCCGGGCGGATGTAAGCGCACGTGCGGCAGCAATGGCAGGCAGTTTTGTTTCCATACCCGGGGACCCCAACAGCATCTTCTACAATCCGGCATCATTGGGAACTATTGATACCCGCCGCGGGTCGCTCGGCTTTCTCAAACACTTGATGGATATTAACTCTGGTTACATCTCCTACACCCAACCGTTTGAAGATATCGGAATCTTTTCAGCAGGGATCACATACTTCAACTACGGCACATTTGATGAGACCGATGAATTGGGGAATATTCTTGGAAATTTCAGCGCCAACGATATTGCCCTGTCCATCGGCTATTCCAATCTGTTCGAGGAAAACCTCCACTACGGTGTCAGTACAAAACTGATCTACTCACAACTTGCAGGCAATAGTTCAGCCGGTCTGGCTGCTGACATGGGCATATACTATGCCATCCCCGAGAGCCGAATCACACTTGGAGCCAGTATCAGAAATCTGGGCGTTCAGCTCAGCCGGTTTATCAATTCGGACGAGGAACTTCCGCTTGACGTTACAATCGGTGGCACAGTAATCCCGAAAGGTCTTCCCCTTTTGCTGAGCATTAACTTTCACAAGCTGAATGACGATTTCAACAAGTTTGGCGACCGGTTCAAGGCATTTCTCGTGGGAGCCGAGTTTACGTTGAGCCCGGTGGTTCAGGCACGGGTGGGATACAACAATGAAGCCAGAAAAGATCTGAAGATCGGAACCTCAGCAGGGCTTGCCGGGTTTTCCGGCGGCATCGGAATTACCGTACAGCAGTATAAAGTTGACTACGCCCTCTCTTCCCTCGGAAAAGTCGGAAGCCTCCACAGAATTACCATCAGCACGGATTTTTAACCCGCCGCCTTCAGTGCCCTGAAAGCGGTTTGATCAAGAGCGTTCCTGCATAGAACAGCAACATTCCGGCAAACACGAGCAACGGAATAATCCGGTTCCTTGAGTGGTTGATTTCCGGGATCAAGTCGCTTGCACCCACATACGTGGCAAGCCCCGCCGAAAACGCAAACGCCGTACCCAGAACCTGTTCGTTGATTCCCGCAAGCAGAAATACGCTGACGACACCAAGCATTGTGGCAACACCAATTGCACCCGACGCCAGCAGCGCTGTTCTCCGGCCGTGTTCCGCTGCCAGCATCACTGAGGCAATTGTCAACCCCTCCGGAATTTTATGCAGAAACACGGCTATGAAAATCAACAGTCCGAGATAGAAATCAAATTGCATGCCTGCGGAGATGGCAAAACCATCAAAGAAGGCATGAATAAAAAGGCCTGCAAACGTGGAAAGACTCGCCACCCTGGAAACCATTACATCGGAGTGGGTTTCTTCCCCAAAATGAAGATGGCCAACGATGGTGTGCTCAAAAAAATGCAGGAAGGAATAACCTGCAAGCATAAAGAGCGGTGCTTGAATGCCAATCGCATTCATACTTTCAGGAATCAACTCAAGAAACACCAGCGCAAGAATAAAGCCGGCACTCAACGCCAGCAAATACTCCTGCACCTTTGCCGGCCATGACTTCCGGAGCACCACAAGGCTGCCGCCGAGAATTTCAGCGCACGCGGCGATCAATCCATAGACGATGATGGTGAATTCCATGAAGCGTTCAGTGCTTCCCGCTAATGAACAAAAGGAGCCTTCAGAAACTGCTCGGCTTGCTTGTGGGAATCCTTGTATTCGGTCATATCCAGGACTTTCCTGTACTGAGCCATCGCCAGATCACGCCGCGATTGCAGGTCATAGATATTGCCGACCTTCAGATTTGTCAGCACCATAAATCCTGATGGTTCGTCCTTGTCAATCGTCCGGCTCAGTTCATCTGCACGGTAAAAATGCTTCAGTGCAGAATCCTAGCGGTGGTAAGTGCGGTCGGAAAGGCCAAGAGAGGATTCCGATTCGCGCTCTGTTGCCGGACCATACCCCAGTTGCCTGGTACGGCAGCGTTGTGAAACCTCTTCGAAAACACTCTTTACCATCTCCCAATTTCCCAAAGAAACATAACATCTTCCCAGATACTTGTGGAACAGCATATTATTGGGAAATCGCTCATTGAGCTTGACAGCCAGAGAGAGTGCTTTGGGATAGTCGCGCTCGAACTGATAATAGAGCTGCATCAGGAAATACGTCGCCTCAACTCCGGCATACATTCCTTTTTCTGATGCAGCCGTCAACTGTTCAATCCCCTTCTTCTTATCGCCGCGAGGAACAAACAATGTCAACGGTTTTACAAATGGATATTCTTTTGGAATAACCTCTGCATAATAGTTGTAAATACCCGTCCCCAACAAAATGTCGTAATTGTTGGGATCCAACGAGGATGCATCCTGAACTATCGGCAACGCCTTCCTCCCTGCATTTGCCGCTGCCAGCCATTGACTTCTGTGCGCGTTCAGCCGCCCCTGGAAACCAATTGCCCCTCCCTTAAAGAACAGCGCTGTAACATCATCCGGGTTCTTCTCCAGCATCTCATCGCATACATCAATGACATTATCGAGCGCATCATGAAATTGATCGTCCAAGCTCTCGTTGTCGATATCAATGAGAATTCTCCACCACTGTACCATTGCCAGAAAGAAATACCCGGCAGGATGCTTGGGCTTTTGTTGCACAAGTGCGGAAAATTCATGCTCTGCATTGGCAAATTCAAGGTTATAGACATATTCAAGGCCCTTCTTCGTGTGGCTATCGAAGTCAGCCTCGGATTGGGGTTGTCCGA
>CAZWIN010000393.1:0-2810 GCA_964633855.1 uncultured Chitinophagales bacterium | reverse complement strand
TCCGCGGCCTGCAAAAACAAATTGCTGATTTGGAAGTACAGCGTGATGTGACAATTGCGCAGAATCCCGCCTTTGCCGGAAAGGACGTGTACAATGACCGGTTAAAGGAAATAGACGATCAGATTGACGGCCTGAGGGAAAAGTTGCAGAAACGAACCAACGAATATATCCAGAATGTCCCTGCAGCCAAGCCAACCGCCAATGCCAGTGACCCGACATCATATCTCAAGCAGCTCAAACAAAACATCCTGGAGTCGGGGATTGAGATGCAATCAATGGAGGCAAAAAAACAGGCGTTAGATGGTGTGATTCGGGAATACAATGCGCAGTTTGACAAGATTCCGAGAAAGAGCATGCAGTTTGCCCGCTTGCAGCGCTCGAAAATTAGCAGTGAAAAGCTCTTCCTGCTCGTTGAAGCCAAATACAATGAGGCCGCGATTGCAGAGCGTTCCGAGTTTGGTTATATCTCCGTGATGGACCCGGCGGTCGTGCCGACTGTTCCGGCAAGTCCGAAACTTCTTCTGAGCCTGCTGCTTGGGGCATTGGCGGGCTTGACTCTTGGACTCGGAGCAGTCTTTGCGCGCGAGGCTCTTGATGTCAGGGTACAATCTCCGGAAGAGATGAAGAAGCGCGGGCTGAATCTGCTTGCTGCAATTATGAGGATGGATGAGGAGATACAGGAGCAACCCAAGGAAGGCGAGGCAGCAAGGTTCTCCAAAGAAGTTGATCCTCATCTGATAACATTGCTGGTTCCGTTTTCACCCATTGCAGAATCATACCGCCTGTTGCGGACATCATTGCAATTCTCCCGCGGTGCTGAAATTCCGCAGACGATTCTTCTTACAAGCCCTAATCCTTCAGAAGGTAAAACTACTACTGCTTCCAACCTTGCGATCTCTTTTGCGCAGACCGGGAAGCGGGTTCTTCTGATCGATTGTGACTTGCGGAAACCAAACATTCACAATATTTTCAAGCTTGATATGAAGCCGGGGCTTACCGAACTCCTGTTCAGGGTTGGCGCACACGAACTTGCTGTTCAGGCGGGCATCATAAAAAATTTAGACGTCATTTGTGCAGGCGCACTTTCTCCAAATCCCTCCGAGGTTCTTGGTTCAAAGGAAATGCGTGCATTCATTGTGCAGGCAAAGCGGGAGTACGATGTTATTCTGTTGGATGCCTCACCGATGCTCGCGGCAACGGATGCTTCCATCGTAGCAACTCTGGTTGACGGGGTTGTCATGGTGGTATCAGCTGGCGATACTCGTGTCGCCGAAATAGAGCGTTCCGTTGAGTTGCTCGAAAACGTCGGAGGAAGAGTACTCGGGTTTGTACTGAACAAGCTTGACCTTCATCGTGCGTACGGCATACCCTATGGCAAACGGGGATATCATTATTACGGCTATTCCTACACGTCGACAAAGACGAACGGGAGAGCAAAAACGCATCATAAAACAGACTCAGAATAGTCCAATATTCATACTCAAGAGAATATGCACATGCCCCCGATTCGATTGATGAACCTGATGGTTTTTCTCATTGTTGTTTTCTGCCTGTTCCCCGTATTAAGTTCAGGGCAAACCTCTGAAAGCGGAATTGCGCCAGCCTTGCCACATTCCACTACAGCATCGTACTATTACATCGGAAAACCCGGTGAATTGACAATGCAGGTGAACCTTTGGGGCTTTGTCAAGAACCCCGGCCGCTATGAGGTTCCAAGTTCTACTGACCTCATCCAACTGATCTCGTATGCCGGCGGCCCGATCCTTGATGCCACGATGGATGACGTACGCGTCACACGGGTAGTGAAAAGGGATAGTGCCCTCACACGTGGAGAGTACAGGGTGAATCTCGAGGATTTGTACAAGGTTGACCCGAATAAGTTGGTGTTGTATCCGGGCGACACAATTTTTATTGACCACTCCAGTTGGGTGAGTGTGCGGGATGCTCTGATTGTCATTACGGCTGCAGCGGTTGTTACTTCTGCGGTTGCCCAAGTTATCAATGTCACTACGAGATGATCCAAAACAGACGAATAAGCATGCCAATACAAGAGGCGGTTTCCAAAAGAAATATCCGGAGTAATGCGCGTTCCAGTGTAGACAGCGCCCATGTACATTGCGGGCTTGGCGTATACTGGGAAGAGAGACAACAAATCTAACTCCAGCCCATGACGAAGCTCCTACTGTTTCTCCTTATTATCGCGTATAACGCGGTACAAGGATGGTTGCTCGAAAATACCTCGCTGGAAAGTGTGATTCGGATCCTGACGTTCGCCGGTGATGCGGGGATGGCATTCCTGGCGTTAACCTCCCTGAAACGGAATATCTCCTTCTATGGCTGGAGAATGTTCCTTGCCTTCATTCTTGTTTCGACCTTTACTTTAGTCTACAACTTCGATCGCACGGGTTTTGCCGGGCACCTCAACGGCCTGAGGCTGCCTCTCTTTTTCTTTACCTCCCTTATTGTTGTTTACGATATCTTCGGGTCGGAACACAGGGAGCGCTTTGAAAAATACTTTACCGTCTTTCTCTTTGGGTTTGCCGTCCTTCAAATCCCGAGCTCATTTGTTCAATTCAAACAGTACGGTCCAAGCGATTTTGTTGGGGGAACACTGGGGTGGGGCGGGACGAATGTCGTTACGCTGGCGCTCTTTCTCATAGTGTTTTACTTCATCCTGAAGTTTGGTTCATCATCCAACAACACCCATTTCAGGGTGCCGATGATTATTGCCTTCTCACTTCTTCTGTTTCCCTGTGCTATCAACGAGACAAAAATATCATTTGTCTTTATTGCCATCTTTGTTCTGCTCC
>CAZWIN010000392.1:0-2820 GCA_964633855.1 uncultured Chitinophagales bacterium | reverse complement strand
AAGAATGATTGACGAGATGCTGCATCAGTTGGTACAACGGTTGTGCATAGGCATTACCTTTTAAATCTTTATAATTAATAACGGCCAGCAAATCATCGTCGGATTTCAGCATGTGGCAGAAACCCATCATCTCGTGCTCGACCATATCCCATCGCGTGACAAGGAGCGGTAACGACGGAAAGTCCTCTGGTTTTGCAAAGCCCGTTATTGTTTGACCTTTCCATCGTTTCAGCCAGATTTCTTCCGCGCCCATTGTATGTACGAGCGTTCCCTGGATTCCTCCCATGCTCGATCCCAAATCTTTCGTGAATTGTTCCGTCGTCAATTGTTCAACGACACCAAGCATGCGATGCTTTGCCCAATAGTTGAACTCATAAAGATTAAACACGTCTTGCAGGTGCATACAGGTTCCTTTCTTGTTAAGTACTAGAATATTTCTCGAAGGCTTTTCGCCTGCGGCAGTAAAAGCTTTGCCCCGTCTTCCGTCATAAGCATTTCATCTTCCAAGCGGATGCCGAACTCTCCGACGATATAAATTCCCGGTTCGTTACTGAACATATTTCTTTTTTGCACAGGCCGCTGACTTCTGGCTACAAGATAGTACCATTCATGTCCGTCCATGCCGATGCCGTGGCCGAGTCGGTGGGTGAAGTATGTGTAGCTGGGGCCATATCCCGATTCGACGATAATATTTCGTGCGGCAGCGTCGATGGTTTCCGCCGCTATGCCGGGGCGTGCCATGGCAAGCGCGCTATCTTGTGCTTTACGGACGATTGACCATACCGTCTTCATTTTTTCCGATGGTTTTCCAAACACCGTCGTTCTCGTGACATCCGAGGCATAGCCTTCGACGGTACAGCCGCCATCGATGAGGACGATCTGGTTTTCCTGCAATGTATGTTCTTTCACAAGTCCGTGCGGATGCGCAGAGGCTTCACCGAACAGCACAAGCGCGCCGCCTGTGACGCCGAATTCGGAGAATAATTTTGAAAGGATGGAGCCGAACTCGCGTTCGGTCATTCCTTCTTTCAATGATGAAAGAGAAGATTGAAATACCTCGGCTGTAATATCGTTGGCGATCTGCATCAGTTCTATTTCATGATCGGATTTTATGCTGCGGCAGCCGGCAGTTACCGGCGTTCCGCTAACGATGCGTGCAGAAGGCAATTCAGCTGCGATACCTTCGATGACAAATTGCCGTGTTGTTTCTTCAAATCCTATGGTCGAAGTCGTGATGCCGAGGTACGAGAAAACCTGTTTTGTAAGTTTATAAGGATTTTCGTGTTCTTCCCATGTCAGGATTTTTGCATTCCCGGTTTGTTCCTGCGCGCGCGATTCTTCAAACTTTGGCGCGATATACCATGGGTCACCGTTTCGCGGAAGGATCATCGCGAACAGCCGTTCGCTTCTGCCCCAGTTCACGCCGGTAAAGTAATTCATGCTCGTTCCGCCTTCAACAAACAGCGCGTCAATGCCTTGCTCATTCATGAGTTTGCGGGCATTCTCCTGTCGCGCAAGCCGTTCTTCGTTCGTGATCGGTTTGATGCGTGAGCGAATTTCCTGGACTTTGGAATTTGTCTTGTCGGGCGATTGCGCGAAAGTGTTTGTCCGGATGAGCGGCGCTAACGCGCTTGCTGCGGCAGTGGTTTTAAGGAAGTAGCGGCGGTGCATGATAGAGGTTGGTGGTTAATGGTTCATTGGTGTCTATTTTCGCAACACATTTCAATAATATCAATTATTTCAAGTGCGTTATTTCTCGGCCTTCTTCTTCATCTCCGCCAGCTTCTGTAATGCCTCTAACGGCGTCATCTTCTCAACATCCATCTTCTTCAACTCCTCGCGCAATTTATCATCCTTCATCTCAAACAGCGTCATCTGTACTTCCGTTGCCCCCATTCTCCCTCTCACCCTCTCATTCTTCTTATCACCATGAACCGTTAATTCAGAACCTTCTAAATTTTTCAGAATCTTTTTCGCTCGATCCGTCACCTCTTCCGGCAATCCTGCCATCTGCGCCACCTGGATGCCGTACGAGTGGTCGGCAAATCCCGGCGTAACTTTATGGAGGAAAATAACTTTATCGCCGTATTCCCGTACCTCCACTTTCAAATTCTTGATGCGGGGGAAAAGATCGGCAAGCTCATTCAATTCATGATAATGCGTTGCGAACAACGTCTTCGCGCCGATACGGTTGTGAAGGTACTCCGTCAGCGCCCACGCGATACTGATGCCGTCGAACGTGCTTGTTCCTCTCCCGACTTCATCCAGCAAAATCAAACTCTTCGGCGTCGCGGTGTTGACAATATTTGCCGCTTCGTGCATCTCAACAAGAAACGTGCTCTCGCCTGAAGCGATATTGTCGTTGGCGCCGACACGTGTGTAAATCCTGTCAACAATTCCAATGACTGCGCTCTTGGCAGGCACAAAGCTTCCAATCTGCGCGAGAAGAACAATTAATCCCGTCTGGCGCAAGTAACTCGATTTGCCGCTCATGTTTGGGCCGGTGATGATGAGGATCTGATGTTCATCGTTTGTCAGCGTAACATTGTTGGGTGTATACTGTTCGCCGGGCGGCAATAATCGTTCGATGACAGGATGGCGTCCTTCGGCAATTTTAATAGAGTCCTCATCGTTAACAACCGGGCAGACGTAGTGATAATCGAGTGCCGTTTCGGCAAGAGATGTGAAACAATCGAGCGTTGCTATTAAGCGCGCGTTGTGCTGGATTGCTTCAGCGTGTTCGGCAATTTTCATTCTCAATTCATTGAAGAGCCGGGTTTCGATGGCAAGGCTGTGTTCTTCAGCATGAAGAATTTTATC
>CAZWIN010000391.1:2434-2831 GCA_964633855.1 uncultured Chitinophagales bacterium | reverse complement strand
CTGGTGAGAAACCGTTTTGGGTACCAGGGTACGGCTCTAAGAACTCAATGCTACTTTTTCCCGTATCAAAAGAGCTTTGCCTCGTTGGTAAATTCGATGCTGGTAGTGTTACAAGGACAATCGAGAATCTCTTCGTAGCTACAACCAACTCAACAGTTTTGATGCACTGCGCAAGATTTGCATATTCACCTGCAGAACGTTTTTCTTGCCTCAAAGAAGATATGTCGTTGGCTGATTCTGGTATTTTCTTTAGGGGCTGATTCTCCAATTTGCTTCACAAGCTGGTGGTATCCATCCACCTCAACAAGCCAAGGATTCAAATGAAACTCACATCAACGGGACCATTGCGCGCTGTGATACTTGCGGCACTTTTCATGCTTGATTCCGAGACTTCTCC
>CAZWIN010000391.1:0-2424 GCA_964633855.1 uncultured Chitinophagales bacterium | reverse complement strand
AAGGCACTCCAATTCCCCTTTTACCTCGAGGAATCACCATGGGACGATCATCGACAGCACGAGCATTGTTTACTCTTTTTCTTCTTGCCCCTTCCCTCTTAGCCCAACGAAACCTTGATACCGTTCAAATCAGGAGCGTCAGGGTTACAGACAATATTTCGATGCTGCAAGGTTCAGGCGGAAATATCGGCGCCTGCTGGGGCGAGAACGGCATCATTGTCATCGACGACCAGTTTGCCCCTCTGACCAAAAAGATTAACAAGGCACTCGCTGATCTGGCCAACTCCGACGCCCCTGTGCGATTCGTTCTCAACACACACTGGCACGCAGATCATACCGGCGGTAACGAGAATTACGGGAAAGCAGGAGCAGTGATCGTCGCTCATGAAAACGTCAGAAAGAGGATGAGCATTGAACAATTTGTGGAAGCCTTTAACCGGAAAACACCGGCCTCACCAAAAGACGCATGGCCGATAGTGAGTTTTGCCACTGATGTAACATTCCATCTGAATGGCGATGACATCCATGTTTTCCACGTTGACAATGCCCATACCGACGGCGATGTAGTGGTTCATTTCACCAAGGCAAATGTTCTTCACGCGGGCGATCTTTTTCCCTCAGAGTCTTATCCATTCATCGATATTTCAAGCGGTGGTTCATTTGATGGAATCATCTCCGCGGCAGAGAAGATGCTATCGGTGTGTAACGATGACACGAAGATTATTCCCGGTCATGGTTCTCTCGCGGGCACCAAAGACCTGGGAGAATACGCGGACATGCTGAAGAAAGTCCGCACCCGCATCAGGGAGCTCATCAATGCCGGTAAGTCGCTTGAGGAAGTAAAAGACGCCAAGCCCACGGCAGAGTTTGACACTCGCTGGGGCCAGGGCGGATTCATGACTCCGGATACATTCACTGGTATTGCGTATCAGAGTTTGAAAAAGAAATGAACGTGGGCTCACGAACCAAGTCAGCGAACGCACTGGGCCTCCAACTTTCTAACCTTACCAACCGGGTAACTGTAAGTGAAAAGAACAATCAAGTATTACCGGATCATCTGGCTTAAACACGATCTGCCCGCCGGACTTTCGGTTTTTCTTGTAGCGCTTCCGCTGTGTTTGGGAATTGCTTTGGCTTCCGGCGCGCCTCTTTATGCCGGCATTCTGTCGGGTATCATTGGCGGGCTTGTCGTTTCTCTCATCAGCGGTTCCCAGCTTGCGGTTTCCGGGCCTGCCGCCGGCTTATCGACGTTGGTCGCCGCTTCCATTGTTTCTCTCGGCGACTACAGAATATTTCTGCTTGCGGTTATTGTCGGAGGTCTGTTCCAGATCATTCTCGGATTGCTGAAACTTGGCGCCATCGCAAACTACTTTCCTTCATCCGTTATCAAAGGAATGCTGGCGGCCATCGGAATCATCCTCATCTCCAAACAAATTCCGCTGGCATTGGGGTACGATCAGCCCGACTTTTGGACAAGCGGTTTCCTGTATCTTTTTTCTCCGGAAAACTTTCTGGGCAACCTTACTGGATTCTATCATCATATTACCAAAGGGGCAGTCCTCATTTCATTGCTTTCGCTTTTTGTCCTCATTCTCCTCCAGCCTCCATTTGTGAAACGCGTCAGAGGAGTTCCCGCGCCCCTCGTGGTTGTGGCTCTTGGCGTCCTCATCAATGTGTTTTTCACCAGTTCTGTTTCCGGTTTCTCCCTCAAGGAGACTCAACTGGTCACCATTCCTGAAAACGTCTTTGCGAGTATTTCCTTTCCCGACTTCACAAAAGTGTTTAGCAATGCCGCAATATGGAAAGACGGAATTATCATCGGACTGCTTGCGACACTGGAAACCTTGTTGTGCATCGAAGCCATTGACAAATTAGACAGACACAATCGCATTACCCCGGTCAACCGTGAACTGGTTGCCCAGGGAATCGGCAACATGACGTGCGGACTGTTCGGCGCCATCCCGATGACAGCGGTTGTCGTGAGAGGCGCGGCAAATGTTGACGCAGGAGCAAGAACAAAGCTGTCCGCGTTCACGCACGGCCTGTTCCTGTTGCTCGCCGTGATGCTCGTCCCTTTTCTCCTCAACAAAATTCCCTACGCTTCTCTTGCTTCGATTCTTCTTGTCACCGGTTACAACCTTACAAAGCCGAAACTGTATCGCAACATGTGGAGCTTGGGATGGAAACAATTCCTGCCCTTCATGCTTACCATTGTTGTCATTCTCGCAACGGATTTGCTGATTGGCGTGAGCATCGGCCTGCTGCTTTCCATGTATTTCATTATTCGGAACAATTTCAAAGCAGAGTATCGCATCACCCGGAAGGTTGTGAACGGTATTGAAACCGAATACATTAAACTCAACACCAACGTGACGTTCCTGAACAAGGTAAATTTGCGCAAGGCGTTGGACGAAGTGGCAGAAT
>CAZWIN010000390.1:0-2831 GCA_964633855.1 uncultured Chitinophagales bacterium | reverse complement strand
GGGAAGCGTCTCAATAGTGGAGGCATCCACGCGCGATTCGGAAGAGGTAAGGTCCTTCTTGACAACATTCCGTTCGGCGGTGACAACAATCTCCTCTCCTTCCACGGCAGCGACGGCCAGCGTGAAGTCGTGCGTTGTGGTCAGGTCAATCGAAACCGACACGCCGGTGGATGTCTTCTTGCCGTACCCTACGGCGGAAGCGCTAACCGAATACTTGCCAGGCGGGACATTCAGAATGACATAGTAGCCCTCAATATCGGTTGCAGCTCCTGCCTTGGTGCCTTCAATCACCACGCTCGCGCCGACAAGGGGCTCACCGGTTTGCCCATCCTTCACGTAGCCTGTGATCTTTCCTGTCGTACCGGCATATGCCGCCACTGCACAGGCAAGAATAAGGAACGAGACAACAAGCTGAATGGCTTTCATAAGTTCTATCCTTGATTTAGCGGGATTTCTCGAGAACAACATTTGCAACTGCATCAAGATTCATGTTCTCGGGAGAAAGCGTTCCAAGTGTTACAATAGCATTCTTGAATACTTCCTGCTTTCTCTCAAATGATATTTCATTGATGATATCGGGTTTTGCTTCATCGTACGTCTTTGGCCTTCCTTCACGCCGTTCAAGAATCTTGAACACTCCATAATACGGATCAACAAACTCCGGCCCGAGTACAGCACCTACACTGGCTGCAAAAAACTTCTCGCCAAGAATCCCATAGACAGCCTTGGTGCCGAAGCCCAGTTCTCCCCCGCGCTTTGCTGCCCAGAGCCTGATGGAATTCTTGCTTGCCAATGTGGCAAAGTCGGCCCCTTTTTTTGCCGCCCTAAGAAGGCGGTCTGCTTCCGGCTTCGTGCGTACAAGGATTTCCGCAACGTTCACTTCAGGCGGAAATTGATATCGTTGCCTGTTCTGTTCAAAACGCATGCGGAGTTCTGCATCATTCCAACCATGTTGTCCGACTGTATCTTGAACAACGCTACGCCAACGCTTCAAGAGATATGCCTGGCTGTTCTTTTTGATCTGGCTCTGTACCATCTCATTATCCATGAGGTTGGCATCCTCCGCCCGCTTGAGAAGCACTTCACGTGTTGCCAGGCCAAGAACAAAGTCCTTGAGGTCTTCAGCATCTTTTACCCGCTTCCGTTGGCGCTTCATGGTTGCATCTGCACGACGGAGAAACTCGCCTACGGTCCAGGTTCCGGCAGTAAACCGGACAAGCTCGCTTCCCGAAATGTCATCCGGTACGCTCATGGGGCTCTCGCCGGAGCTCATAACCGAATCAGTCACGTAATTCCAATGACTGATTATTGCCGAGACCGACTGTTCATTGAACTTTGGCTGAAGGGTAGAGCTGATTTCCTCTGTTGCTTTCCTCATATAGCGGATCGCCTTCTTGTAGCCAATCGAGCGTTCGAGCTCCGGCTTCATTTGTGCATAATCCGATTCGGAAGTCATCGGGTTTCTCACACGGTCTTCAACCCTGATGATGGCATACCCGACCTTGAGCTTCACGGGATCGGAAACAGACCCGATTGGCTGGGAAAAAGCCACTTCTTCAAGGGCGGGTTCCATCTCGCCGCCACTAAAATATCCCAGATATCCTCCGTTGTTGGCAAGGCCGGGATCTTCAAACACTCCACGCGCAAGCGATTCGAATGTAGCGCCTGCCTCCAGTTTGCGTTTCAGTTCCACGGCTTCGCTCTGGGACTTTGCGTAGAGATACCGTGCGCTTACTTTGCTGTTCCGCGTACGGAATTCTTCCATCAGCTCTGCCTCTGAAATGGCCATGCTATCAGTCGAAATGTCTCTTGCATACGCATCGAGCAATGCCTGGTGGCGTATTTCCTCAAACTCCCTTTTCGCCTCGCCATCACTGTCAAGCCCAAGCTGCGTCATATTTTTGTAAATCAACTGCTCGTTCACCATGTTGGTGAGAATTTCCTTACGGGCAACGATATTGTCCCGTTTTCCACCCGATTCCAGAAACGCCTGATACCGTACTTTGAAATCCTGCGCCAGAATTTTGACGCCACTTCCCTCGGCAAGAACTTCCTTGGTATCCTTTGAACAGCCATTTGCAAGAAGAAGCACCAAAGCAAAAGGTATAACAGGCCACGACACACCATGTTTCATCGTCTGAGCTGGAATATAGCACCGGATTTCGGGTCAAGAGTAACAGTAAGAAGCGTTTCCCTGAGTTTCTCGTTCAGCTCTGCCTTTTCACTACCGAGAATGTTCTCCCATTTGTATTGACGCAACTCTTGCGGAAGAGAGAGAGTGAACGTTCGTTTCCTGGCTGAGTTGTTCATGATCACTGCGACACGGTTACCGGAGTACATCCTTGTAAACGCATATATGTCGGCAGCATCATCCGTTGCCAACGCTGTTATCTCGCCCCACATCAATGCCGGATTGGAACGCCTGATCGAAATCAGTTTCTGGTAATAGCTGAAGAGGCTCTGATTAAACTGGTTCTTATCCGCTGGGCGTTTCTTGCCGAACGGATGACTCTTTTCTTCTTTGTAGGTCAGGTCTGCCCAGAGCATTGGTTTCCGGCAGTCCGGATCGTCCGCTCCCCACATCCCGGCTTCATCGCCGTAATAAATCCCCGGGGCGCCGACATATGTCATCTGAAAAAGGACCATGAGCTTCTGGATTTGAAGTTCGGAGGCATTCGGTTTCCGCACCAGATAGTTTTTGTTGTCAGCTACCCCGACGTTCCCATCGTAGCGTGTATCCGGATTAACGACCTGCGATGAAAGGCGATCTATGTCATGGCTATCGAAGAGGTTCATCAACACAAAGTTTGCATCATTGCGGTAATCGGAAC
>CAZWIN010000389.1:0-2837 GCA_964633855.1 uncultured Chitinophagales bacterium | reverse complement strand
GCAGGTGTCGACCGGCGGCGGCGGGATGCCGGTATGGGGAAAGAATGGAAAAGAACTCTTTTATCTGGCACCGGACAAGAAGTTGATGGCGGTTGATGTCAAAGGGACTGGTTCGTCCTTTGAGCAAGGAATACCGCAGCCGCTGTTTGATGCGGATGTTGACAATTTTGCGTCTGTTAACAGGTATACCGTCTCAAGAGATGGCAAACGATTTCTAATCAACACTTCCGTTGAAGGCACAAGTGCGAAACCGATCATGGTCGTGATGAACTGGACATCGGAAATAATGAAGAAATGATCGAACGGGAGATATTGCACCACATGAGACCATTGTTGTTCGTATGACATCAGTTCAGACGCGCTAGAATTCTCCGGAGGTTGGCTGATTCATTTCTCACCTTTTCCGCTACGGCTTTTCACTCTTATGCCTGACAGCAAATATTCCGACAAATTCCAACAACGCTGGTTATGAAGCTTACCATGAAACTGAATACTGAAATCCTGAAGGTGTACAACACGTATTGGGACAGGTATCTGAAAGGCGATGTGAAGGGTATTGCCTCCCTTCTTGCAGGTTCATACACCCAGGTTGGAAGTGCTGAGACTGAAGTATTCTCCACGAAGAAGGGTGCCATGAGATTTCTCCATGACACCATCAATCAGGTTGCCGGGAAACTGGAAATGCGCAATAGGCATACCAGGCTTGAACCGCAAGGGGATTTGATTCTGATCCATGAACTATGCGACGTTTTTGTTCTGGACGGAACGGTGTGGACGTTCTATGCAAAATTCAGGGCGTCCACCCTGATGCAGAAGATGCAAGGTGGATGGAAGATAACCCACCAACATTCGTCCTTTCCCGATGCCAGAACCGGCGAGGGGGAAAATATTGCGACCAAGAAAATAGCGGCAGAGAACCAACAGCTTCGTGAGGCGGTAAAGAGACGGACAATTGAATTGGAACAAAAACACAGGGAACTCGAGGTAGAATCGGCTCTGGAGAGAATACGCTCGGTTGCAATGGGGATGAAACAGCCGGCGGATATGCTGGGAATCTGCCGCGCGATTTCGCGCGAACTGGAATCCCTCAATGTGAAGAACATTCGCAATGTGCAGACTGCGATATTCTACCCGCAGCACGGGACATATATGAATTACGAATACTATGCTAAACACAAGAAAACATTTATCACCGAGACAACATACGGCAATAACAGAATTCACAACGCCTTTGCAATAAAGATGCTGAAGGGAGAAGGCGAATTCTTCGCCACTCATATTAAAGGCAGGAAAGTCAAGGATTGGATTGCATACCAAAAAACAACGAATGTCTTTATCGATCGCTACCTGAACACAGCGTCCTCCCTCAACTACTACTGGTATTCTCTTGGCAGTGTGGCGATGGGCATTTCAAACGTTTCCGTAACGTGTTTGAGCTGGCGTATCGGCGGTACCTAGATATTGAACAAGCACTTGCGCAAGCCCTGGAAGCGAAGATCGAAGCATCGCTGGAGAAAGTGCGTGCTCAAGCGATGGGCATGAGGACAGCGCAGGAATTGAAGGGTGTCGGCGAAATCCTCTTTCGCGAACTGAAATCGCTTGGTTTCTCCAACCTCCGCAACACGGAGATTCTGATTAACAACGACGTACGGGAGTCCATTCTCAGCCACTACTATTCGGACTATGGTGTCAGTGGAACCATCGAGGTATTGTACAACAATCACCCGACTGTGAAGAAGTGGGCGAGTGAAATGAGAAAGGCAGGAGATGCCTTTGCCCAAGTTGTTATTTCAGCGAAAGAAATCAAAGCTTGGAGGAAATACAGGGAAGAGATTGGTTACTTGCCTGATCCGAAACTCAATGCTGCCAAATCGGTGTATTATTATTCTTATGCAACCGGTCTTGGCGCCCTGAGTATCTCGTCGTTCACCCCAATCACTGAAGGACAGCTCGACATTCTCAAACGGTTTCGCAATGTGTTCGGATTGGCCTACAACAGATATGTTGATGTGGCCAGGGCGGAGGATCATGCGCGGGAATCAAGGATTGAGTTGTCACTTGAAAGAGTCCGGGCGCGTTCCATGGCAATGCACAGAAGTGATGAACTGGTCGAAGCCGCCGATGTTGTTTTCCAGCAACTGAAAGAACTCGGTATTGAATCCGTTCGCACAGGTATTGCGATGTTTGATGCAAAACAGGAGACTGTCACCGTATGGTCACGGGCACATGCAGACTCGCAAAGAAGAATTCTTGGCGTTGTTCCGAGGAAGAGCCATCCATTCTTTGCCGGTTGCTTTGATGCGTGGAAGGCGAAAGAGAAATTCTATTCGCAGGAGTTTACCGGGAAGGAAGTTGCAGAGTACTATCGCCAGATGTCCACCGTCCTCTCATATCCGGCATCGAAGTCCCACAGCCCGAAGGAAATCTTTTACACCTTCTTTTTTCCGGAGGGTTCGGTAAACGTCATACGGAATGAGAAATTGATGGTGGAAGAGTTGGGCATCATGGAACGTTTCGCCAGTGTGTTTGGCCAGATGTACAGGCGTTTTCTCGATCTGCAAAGAGCCGAGGCGCAGGCACGAGAGGCGCACATTGAGGCTTCTTTAGAACGGGTGAGAGCCGCTGCAATGAGCATGAATAAGCCTGCAGACCTGCTGAATGTCTGCGAAGTCCTCTTCAAAGAACTCTGCGCGCATGGCTTCAATGAACTTCGAAACACCATGGTCAATATTCACAATGATGAAAAAGAATCATTCCTGAATTATGACTATTCCGATGAAATGGGAAGGAGCATCAATCCCTTGGTGTACAACATTCATCCGGTGATCGAAAAACAG
>CAZWIN010000388.1:0-2892 GCA_964633855.1 uncultured Chitinophagales bacterium | reverse complement strand
CAGGAACTTCATTGTCGCCGGCGACTTCAATATTTATGAAAGCAATGAACCTGCATTCCAGAAACTCATTGGAAGTGAAGGTGACAACGACGGTCGCTGCTTCGATCCGCTGAATCTCATCGGCGACTGGGGATCCGCCTCCTTCGCCCAATATCATACGCAATCCCCCAGAGTCCGTGGATTCGACGGCGGCGCAACAGGAGGTCTGGATGATCGGTTTGATCTCATGCTGACATCGAGTGCGATGCAGGACAATTTTCTGACATCAACGTTTACAGCACTAGGCAACGATGGCAATCACTACAACGATTCCATCAACCATCCGCCCAATACTGCCGTTCCGGACAGCATCGCTGATGCGCTGCACTATGCATCGGACCATCTTCCCATTTATGTCAAGATTCGATTTGCCTTCTCATCTCCATTCGTTACCACACAGGGCGCTTCCGGTATTACTTCCATTTCCGCCCAGCTGAATGGAACCGCCAATCCGAATGGAAATGCAACGGAGGCACGGTTTGCATGGGGAAGTTCATCGACACTGACGGACAGTACCCCGGTGCAAAGTATAGGCAGTGGGACATCTCCCGTTATTGTCAACGACTCGCTTTCAGGGCTTGCAGCCGGGAGCAAATACTATTTCAGGATTATTGCAGCAAATGACGGTGGAACATCCGTTGGAGTGATAGACAGCTTTACTACGCTTCCCCCTATTCCTGTTGCACCAATTCTGCTCTCACCCATCAATGGCGCCTTGGATCAGACGCGATCCCTTGTACTTCGCTGGAACGAAGCTCCCTACGGTCAGACATATCGCGTTCAGCTATCGACCGATTCGCTCTTTAGTGTTGTTCTCATTGATGACTCGACGCTGACAGATACTCTGTTGCAAACCGATACCCTTGCTTCAAACACCATCTACTATTGGCGGGTCAGCGCGTCGAATGCAAGTGGCGGCAGCGGATTCTCAACGTTGTTCACCTTCACAACCGTCAATGAGGTGACACAACAATTCACTTTCTTTGATGGATGGAATATGTTGTCTGCACCACTAACGGCAGCAGACCTGCGAAAGACCTCCCTCTTCCCAACGGCAACATCGGCAGCGTATGCCTTTGAGGCATCAACCGGTTATACATTGAAAGACACGTTGCGGAACGGCATTGGTTACTGGTTGAAATTCAGCGGAGACCAGGAGGTTGCCTTTACCGGAACACCACGTCCAGTTGATTCGATTGTGGTAAGTGCGGGATGGAACATGATCGGATCGTTGTCTTCGTCCACGAGCGTCGATTCGATAGTATCTGTTCCGGCGGGAATTATCAGCTCGGACTTCTTCTTCTATGACACAGGCTACTTCGCCGCGGACTCCCTTTTGCCTGCAAATGCCTATTGGGTAAAGACATCATCGGGAGGGACACTCATCATCAATAGCCAAACCTCGGCATCGAAGAAGCCGGGATTGCGTCGGTAGACGTTCTCTTCTAGCGAACCTTGACGAGCTTTTCAATTGTTGTTTCCGTTCTGCCCTCAACGCCTCTGCTGGCTATCTGATAAAAATAATAGCCGTTTGCAATCTCGTCGCCGTCCCCATCCCTGCCATCCCAGAAAACACGATTGAATCCGATCTGCAGTTGAGAACGATCAACAGCAATCTCCCGAATCTTCCTCCCGGTCACTGTGAAGATGCGAATCGTCAACTCGTCCGGCGGGGCTACGCCGGTGAGCGTAAATGTGAAGGAAGTCTCAAGCGCGAATGGATTGGGATAATTAAACACTTGCAGGATCTTCGGCTCTCTTAAGACGTTCAAGGATATTGAGTGTTCGGCTGAATCCATTCCTCCATTGAGGTCAGAGCGGAGGACCAAAAAACGCAACTCGTTTGATCCATCGCGTAGTTCCGGCCGGAACGTTGCATCATCAACAGACACACTGCGCAGTTCCCTGTCAGGAGAGACGTGAGGAACACCGTTCACGAAGAGGTGAATTCCCCGTATTGCGGTGCTGTGGGCCTCATCTGCCTGGACACGTATTCTCATCTCAGGTTGCACAGGAACATAATCTCCATCCATAAGCTGGACACCATTGGCAAACACCTGAACACCTGCAAGAACAACCCCTGTCACGTCCAATGCAAAATATGCAGTGTTGTTATCCGGTACGAGATCTTTCCCCTTTTTCGATGGGGCGACACTCACCTGCAGTGTCACCCTGCGCGGGAAGTTCATCGTTTCAATTGGAATTTCCGTGCTCTTGAAGCCGCCAAATGGGATTGTATCAAGCATGGCATACGCTATCGGCCTTGCCTTGTTGAACTTGTCGTACATTGAAACCGTGATACGTGCGCTATCGGCGCCCTGGAAGCCGATGTTGTGTATTTCAACTGGGAGATTGAATACAGTGCCCCGCTGGACAGCGCTCAGTTGACCCAGAGTTCGGGAGCTTACCGCCAGGTCCGCTGATGGCCTCAGATCAATCATCCACTCTTTGAACATCGGGGTGAATAATGCGTCGGCACTGTTGAGCAGCCCCGAAACCCGGACAGAAGAATACCGTGGCCCTGAGGTAAGAGTGCTCAAGAAATCAAGGTTTGCGTTCAGACTGTCCGATGAGAATACCCGGAGTGTGTCCAACCCTCCATCTGCCTTAGCTCCGAGCAACGCAATCCTCACATCTGTAATTCCGGGATTGGTTCCTCCTGACCATGACAACGAATCCCAACCCAGAGGAACGGAAAGAGGCGCAGACATTACCGATCCTTCCCCGAAGCTGAAGTAGTTTGGTACTTGCAGACTCACCACCGCACTGTCATTCGTTCGACTTTCCAACGCAACGCCCGGAGAACCTTTGCGTCCGATGAAAGCCCATGAGTTCCCTGGGATAACCGATCGA
>CAZWIN010000387.1:0-2900 GCA_964633855.1 uncultured Chitinophagales bacterium | reverse complement strand
AGCCACTACTTGTCTGGCTTTCTGAATTCCTATCGTCCAGATTCATGGTCTGGATGAGTGTGAAGATGAGGATTTAGGATACGAAAACATCGTGAAAGAGCCAAACGCTCAGCGCGTAGCTCAGGCATTTCACATTCTTCGTGGTCGAATCACAAGCCCCGGCATGTTTCCTTTCCCGAGATAAACTGACACACCAGCCGCAAAGCCACCCATTTCAATTCTGCGGATTACAGTATTCGAGGCTACACTGATAATGGAGATGAATGCAGCGTCTTTCCCTCCGGTAAGGGGATGATGTGGTGGGTCAGCGCCAACTATATTTTCACAAGTTACAAACACCGTCCTACTGTCTTCGGAGATGTCTATGCCGTGAGGTTGCTTTCCTACATTCTGCATTGTTGCGAGGACAGTGTTTGCGTCGGTCCTGATAACAGTGACATTCTCAGATCCGCGGTTGCACACCTAGAGAAAGCGTTGGTCGCGGGTTACCTCAGATTGAAATGGCCTCTGTCCTTCATTTCAGCACTCTCATTGCATTTATAATGGCAAGAATAGCAACGCCCATATCCCCGAACACTGCCTCCCACATTGTCGCAACACCAAAAGCTCCGAGAAGTATGAAGATAGCCTTCACTCCCATTGCAAAAGCAATATTTTGCCAGACAATTTTGCGCGTTCTCTTCGCAATATCAATTGCTTCTACAACTTTCGAAGGCGAATCGGTCATCAACACAACGTCGGCGGTTTCAATAGCTGCATCTGAACCCAAAGCACCCATCGCAAAACCAACATCGGCGCGTGCAAGTACGGGAGCATCATTAATTCCATCGCCGACAAAGGCGACTTTACTTCCATCGCGTGATGCCTGGATGATTTGTTCCATGTTTCTCACCTTGTCTTCCGGCAGCAGTTCATAGTAGTATTTGTCAATCCCTAACTTCTTCGCGAATGTTTCCGCCGCTGTTCTGTTATCACCGGTGAGCATGACAGAGTCAATATTTCTCTCGTTCAGCAAACGTATTGTCTCTTCTGCATCGTCTTTCAAAGAGTCCGAAATAACAAGATATCCGGCATAGATGGTATCCACGGCGACATGGACCACGGTTCCTTCCACATCGCACTTATTGTGTTGGATACTTTCCATGTGAAGGAGTTTGTCGTTGCCAATGATGATAACTTTCCCGTTGACTTTTGCCTTGATTCCTTTCCCGCTTATTTCCTGAACATCGCTTAGCGAAACCTGGTCAATATCATTCCTGTACGCTTCAACAATGGATTTGGCGATCGGGTGGCTTGAGTGCGATTCTGCGTACGCAGCATACATCAGGATTTCATCTCTCGCAAACCCATTTTGTGTGACGATATCAGCCACTTTGAATTCGCCTTTTGTCAGCGTTCCGGTTTTATCAAACACTATGGTCTTAACTTTTGTGAGCGCATCCAAGTAGTTTGAGCCCTTTACCAGAATACCCCTGCGTGAGGCTCCCCCAATTCCGCCGAAATATCCGAGAGGAATACTGATGACCAAAGCACAAGGACATGAAATCACCAATACGACCAACGCCCTGTAAATCCAGTCAGCAAATGTTTGGCTTGTAAGAAGCAACGGCGGCAGAATTGCAAGCAATAATGCACCAAAGACCACCATCGGCGTGTAGTAACGCGCAAATGTTGTTATGAATTTTTCCGTTTCAGCTTTCTTGCTGATTGCATTTTCCACCAACTCCAGGATTCTTGAAATGGAGGACTCGCTGAATTTCTTCGTCACTGAAATCGTCAGCAGCCCGGATTTGTTTATCATCCCGGCTAACACGAGCTCATTCTCTTTGACGCCTCTCGGAACGGATTCGCCGGTGAGAGCGGAAGTATCAACAAAAGAATTCCCTTCAAGGATGTTCCCATCAAGAGGAATTTTCTCTCCCGGCTTGACGATGATGATTTGCCCCGGTTCAATTTCGGTTGGGGATACCCTTCGACTGCTGCCATTCGTCTTGAGGTTGGCATAGTCCGGCCTGATTTCAAGCAGTGACTTGATTGACCTGCGTGAACGATTGAGCGCGATATCCTGGAATAACTCTCCGACCACATAAAACAGCATTACCGCAACGGCCTCCGGCATCTGATCAATAACTAATGCTCCCACGGTTGCAATGGTCATCAGGAAGTGCTCGTCAAACACTTTTCCCCTGACGATATTCCTGATAGCATTCAGAATAACTCCCCAGCCGCTGAGAACATATGCCGTCAGGAACACCACTAATTCAGCCCACCGGAAAGGCGTCTTATGAAGGAGGTCTTCATAGATCATTCCAACCACGAGAAGTACAACGACAACGCCAATCCTGAAAAGCTCGGGCTTATTTTCCGCCAACTCACTGATTGAGAATGCAGGATTCACCGTTTGAAGAGCGGGCGCTGTACCATGTTCCAGCGGTTCGATTATTTCAACGTCGGGCTCAATGTCTTTGATGGTGGATTTCACTTTCTCAATGTTATCAGTTTCAATCTGTAGTGTTGATGTTGCAAAGTTCACTGAAACATATCGCACTTCCTGCAACTGTGAAAGCCCGGCCTCGATATTGGTTGCACATGCAACACAGTCTATGTTTTTTAGTCGATATGTCCTCATAGAGTTTCCACTGTGATTGATTCTCATCTATCAGCGATAGTGCGCGCCTATGGCGCGCACACTGGGAGAAATGGCGATGTCGTACTGATAGCTCCCGACGTTTACTCCATCTTTTGTAATGGGCTAATTCTTTTCCTGCTTTCAATCCAATCAAATATCACCGGCAATACGAACAGTGTAAGCAGTGTAGAAGTGATGAGACCGCCAATAACAACGGTTGCCAACGGCCGTTGCACTTCTGCTCCGGTTCCCTGAGACAGCGCCATGGGAA
>CAZWIN010000386.1:0-2931 GCA_964633855.1 uncultured Chitinophagales bacterium | reverse complement strand
GCTAAGCCGGAACTTCGCAACATCCTTCTCGGATTTTGCAACAAGAGTCACTCCATAGTTGAACGGGTCATATGGCGGCGCGGTATTCCAATCCAATGGCGAGTGGCTGTCATCGGTGACATAGTTGAGAATGTAGTCTCCTTTTGGAAGAGAGACGTCGCCGGAGAACATCAGGTTCTTCTTGGCGCCACCGGCATGCTTGACGTTCTGCCACTTCATTTCCCATACTCTCTGGCGCGATTTCGTGTCAACAATCCAGCCGCAATCCACGAGCTCATCGCCTTTGACGCCTTCCCCGATAGCGTAAATATAGAGTGTCACCGGCTCGCTTAAGGAAAATCCCTGGTTCACAAAAGTCTGCTCTCCGATTTTGCGGGTTGCATACAACGTATTGGGGAGGGACTTCGGCGGCGCAAAAGTTCTGATCGAAGAAGAACGGCCATCATCACAGAATATTTCCATTCCGTAATTCTTTCCCCGCTTCTCCCATTCCTTGGCAATATCATCGGACCACCATCCTTCAAAGAATCCGAAGAACTCCTTGTCCTTTTTTTCGTCCGGGCCCCATAACGGCTTCCTGCGGTGATCTACATTGGTCAGAACATGAGTAAAGGAAGTGTGGTATGCAAAAGCGGGTACGGTAAAATACACCTCGTAACTGCCGCGATCAAGAGTGATGTCGTCATCAAACTTGCGGTCTTCCCTGGCCTTGTCGGTGTTGTTTACATCCATTTCCCAGACGACTTGGCGGGTGGTGGCATTGATTATCCATCCATAAGCGAACATCTCATCGCTCTTATACGTCCAGCCGTAATCACCGCCTCCGCCCAGCGCTTTGATATGGAAAGTGGTTTTTGCCGGCACTTCGATACCGGCGGCCTTCAATTCGGTTCCGCTGAAGTCTTTGAGGGAAACGATCGTGCGTTCACCACCATATGAGAGCAGTGGTAGTGCAACAGCGAGGATAAGAAGCGAGTGTTTATGCCTGGTCTTCAATGTTGAACCTTTTGTCGGTCGTAAAGAGAGATTACCTCTGACTGCTACGGGGTGGGGGACTCGTTTGTTGCGTCCGTACTCTCCCGCAACCCGAAAATGTCTAACGGAGGGGTATGGGTTCTTGCTTTAAGGAGGCCCGAATAATACATTGATTGACAACAGAATCCTGTTTGTAATGATCCGGGCTGATGAGTAACTACGCTATCGAGGTTGATAACCTCGTCAAAATATATAAAGAGAAAACGGGGCAACCCGTCAGGGCACTGAACGGGCTTTCGCTTCAGGTGCGAAAGGGTGAAATTTTCGGGCTTCTGGGGAAAAATGGCGCAGGTAAAACAACGCTTCTGCGAATCCTGACCACCCTGATTCCGCCGACTTCGGGAGCGGCAAAGGTGTTGGGGATGGATGTTGCCCGCCAGGAGCTTGAGGTGCGGCAGAATATCTGTGTCGTTCTTCAGGAGAATGCAGTGGAAATTTTTCTTTCGGTAGAAGACAACCTGGATACCTATGCACGGTTTCATTCGATTCCCCGTGAAGAACGGAAAAGGAGAATAGACAAGGTTATCACGCAGTTCGGGTTGGGGGAACACCGCAAGGCAAAGGTGATTGACCTGAGCGGCGGGCTCAAACGCAGAGTGCAGGTTGCGAAAGTGTTTATGGTGGGGAAGCCTGTGGTGTTTCTGGACGAAGCAACCACCGGAATGGATCCGATCAACAAGCGCGCAACGATTGAAGCAATCAAGGAAGAAGCGTCGCAAGGGAGGACCATCTTCCTGACAACGCACATTCTTCAGGAGGCGGAGGAGCTGTGTGATACGATTGCCATTATTGACCGCGGGCGCCTCGTTGCAAGCGGAAATCTCCGGACAATCAAATCGCTTGCGAAGGACACCGTTGAAGTATCCATCTCGTTTGATGGTGTGAATGAAGACATCCTTGCCCAGCTACGCGCCCTCACTCATCTCAATTTCACGTACACGGCAACAACAGTCGGGTTCAGCCTTCGAGGTGTTGAATCTTCTGCATTGGAAACAATTGCCCGGCTCTCCACAAAGTACAAAATCCATCATGTGGAAATAAACAACGGAACGCTTGAAGACGTCTTCTTTGAACTGCTTTCGCGGGGAGATACCGACGCTTGATAATGGCACTTCTTTATAGAGAGTTCCGTATCCGGACAACAGGGCTGATGTGGGCTTTTTTTGACCTGGTCATGCCGCTTGTCTATTTACTGCTCTTCGGACTCGGGCTTGACAAAGCGATGCCTGCGGGTGTCGCCTCGCAGGGAATCTCGATGCAGTACACATCATTCTTCCTTGCCGGGGTTCTTTCCATGGCAAGCTTCGGGATTGCGATTAATACCTCGTACGGTTTTTTTGTGGACAGGGATAACGGCATCTTCTATGAATTTCTTACCTATCCTATGACACGGGGGGAATTTCTCCTTGGGAAAGTGCTGTTCAACTGTCTGCTCTCGCTTGTTCAGGCAATGTTTACCGTTACGCTTGGAGTTCTGTTGCTGGATGTTTCGGTCCAATGGCAGTATTTGCCCATTCTCGTCGTTGGCGTGTTGCTTGGGACGGCGGGCTGGTTCTTTTTTCTGACGATTTTTGCGTTGCGTATCCGGCGGAATGACATGTTCAACACATTCATCAATGTTGCTTACTTCGTCCTGATGTTTGCAAGCAGCCTGTTTTACCCCGTTGATGGTTTGCCGGAATGGCTTCATGTTGCCGCCAACGTCAATCCGCTTACCTGGCATACTGATGTGCTCCGGTTTGTCACTGTCGGATTGGGCGAAGCGCAAACGGTGCTATTCAAGGCCGTGGCGTTCTTCCTTTTCCTTTGCGTTTCGTTCACACTTGCTGTGAAAACAATGAAACACGCGATCCTGAAATGACGGAAGCGTCTTCAGGCGAAGGCATTTTTCTTTCG
>CAZWIN010000385.1:0-2955 GCA_964633855.1 uncultured Chitinophagales bacterium | reverse complement strand
CGGACAGTGTCACGGCGATGTTGAGGAGCAGTACAAGTACAGTGTTCACGGCAAAGCGGTTGCTGCCGGTATTGTGGCTTCGGCGACGTGCACAGATTGCCATGGCGAACATAACATTCTTTCTCCAAAAGACGAGCGGTCACCCGTCTCTGCGAAAAATGTCTCTGTACAGGTCTGCTCACCCTGTCACGCTTCGGTTAAACTCAACGAGAAGTACGGACTCGCCAGTGACCGGTTCCAGAGTTTTGCCGACAGCTACCATGGACTGGCGGGGCGGGCGGGCGATGTCGAGGTCGCCAATTGTGCAAGTTGCCATGGTGTTCACGACATCAAGCCTTCTTCGGATTCCACTTCCCGAATCCATCCAAAGAACCTTGTGAACACATGTGGTTCATGTCATCCCGGGGCGAACGAGAATTTTGCCCAAGGGTCGGTGCATGTCATAGCCACGTCGGGCCAGGACAAGGTGCTGTACTTCGTTTCCACCTCCTACATTATTCTGATCATTGTGACGATTGGTGGAATGTTCTTCCACAATCTTCTCGACTTCGTGAGGAAATCAAAGAGGAAACTCATGGAGCGTCGCGGGTTGATCCATCACCGACCTGCGGAAAACAAGTTGTATCTGCGAATGTCATTGGGCGAGCGGATTCAGCACGGTACCCTGCTGGTCAGTTTTACAACGCTCGTCATCACGGGGTTTGCACTCAGGTTTCCGGATGCGTGGTGGGTGGCGCCTGTTCGTGATATCAGCCCCATGATGTTTGAACTCCGAAGTCTGAGCCACAGAGTGGCCGGGGTTGTGATGGTACTGGTAAGTCTCTATCACATCTATTATGTTCTCTTTGTTCCGAGAGGCAAGCAACTCCTGCGCGACATGCTTCCCGGGCGGAACGATCTTACGGATGTGATCGGCGTTTTGAAATACAATCTTGGAATGGTTGCCGTGAAGCCGGGGTTCAAGCGCTTCAGCTACATTGAGAAAGCGGAATATTGGGCGCTCATCTGGGGGACGTTCGTGATGGCCGCGACCGGATTTATCCTGTGGTTTGACAACACGTTCATAGGCCTCTTCACCAAACTCGGATGGGACGTGGCCCGGACAATCCATTACTATGAGGCCTGGCTTGCAACACTTGCAATTATCGTCTGGCATTTCTACTTCGTGATTTTCAACCCGGATACATATCCCCTCAACCTCGCCTTCTGGAAGGGAACGCTCACTGAGGAAGAAATGCGAGAAGAGCATCCTCTGGAGTTGGAAGAACTGAAGCGAGAGGAAGAATCGGAAAAAGAAACAGGCGGAGAGAGCTAAAAAAATGCTGATCAAGGGAAATGTAAGATAGTCCCTTTTTCATCCTTTTGGACTATTTCGAAGAACTTGAAAAGTCTTTATTGTTTTGTTATAAATGGTGGTATGGCAAATCAGTGAATAGTCACTTCAATAAGATACTTGTGGAGCGGACGGTTCTTTGTTACATTAGCTGCGGTTGCTATGAGTTCCACCCGTTCTTTTCTTCGAATGCTCCAACACTAACACCAACATTTGCATAGGGAGAAAAATGAGATCAACCATGCGGTTTATTGCAGTCATACTTGTTACTCTCGTCGTGGTAAGCGTAAGTGCTGCGGACAATAAGTTCACGGGCGCCAAGATGTGCGCCGCGTGCCACAAGGCAGGTAAAGGCGGAACTGCTTTTGCCGTTTGGGAGAAGAGCGCCCACGCACACGCATTTCAAACATTGCTCAGTGATGCCTCAAAGAAAATTGCAAAAGAAAAGGGTTTAAAGACGGCACCCAGTGAAAGTCCGGAGTGTTTGAAGTGTCATGTCACCGGCGGCGGTGCTGCGAAGAATATTGAGGCCTCGTTCAAGAAGGAAGAAGGCATCACATGCGAAGCATGCCACGGGGCGGCATCCGGCTACAAGATGCTTCACAGCAAGGGTGATCTTGCAAAGTCAAAAGCGGCAGGAATGGATCCCGGGCAGAAAGATGCGAAATTCTGCGTTACCTGTCACAACGCTGAGAGTCCCTCACACAAATCAGCTTTCAAACTCGACGAGATGTGGTCGAAGATAGAACACCCACTGCCGGCAAAGAAATGACTTGATGCGTGAAACCCGGCCGGTTGACGTCACCCGGCCGGGATTTGTTTCATCGGTGTGTTTACCACGGAGTCCCACTTGAAGCGCCGATTTCCGGATGTCATCTACAATCCCATCAGCATAGTAGGCGCAGCACTCGCAAGCGTCAGCTTTGCAACCATTCTCTTTCTAACGCTGGTCGATATTATGCAGGAGCACCCCCCCGCATACATCGGCATTATCTCCTATGTTGTCCTTCCCATACCGTTGATCATCGGTCTGGCGCTCATCCCGATTGGCATTCTGCGCGAGAAATCCCGTTTACGCAAGGGATTGCCCGCCAGCCGGATGGCGTTCACAGTTGATTTGAATATTCCCAGACAGCGGACTGCAGTAACGCTCTTCTCCGGCGCTACCGTTATTTTTCTTCTCTTCACCGCGTATGGCAGCTACAGGACATTTGAATGGACGGAATCGGTTGAGTTTTGCGGTGAAACTTGTCATTCGGTGATGGAGCCGGAATTCACAGCGTACTTGAATTCGCCTCACGCGCGGGTAAAGTGTGTGGATTGCCATGTCGGGTCCGGAGCAGACTGGTACCTCAAGTCAAAGCTCAGTGGTGCGTACCAGGTCTATGCCGTGTTGGCGGACAATTATCCCCGGCCGATCCCGACCCCGATTGCGAATCTGCGTCCGGCGCAGGAAACATGTGAACAGTGCCACTGGCCGTCTCACTTTGCAGGTGAGAAGAAATATGTCAACACCTATTTTAAATCCGATGAACAAAATACGCGTTGGACAATTGCCCTCTTGATGAAAACAGGTGGAGGGAGTGCCGACCGCACACCCACGAGCGGTATTCACTGGCATA
>CAZWIN010000384.1:0-2976 GCA_964633855.1 uncultured Chitinophagales bacterium | reverse complement strand
GGTGGAGTGAGAGGTGGTCACGCCGGTATTCGTCATCCGAATCAAGAAATGTCACGTACGGTCCCTTCGAAAGCTTAAGCCCGACATTTCTGGATTGTGCAAGCCCCTTGTTTGCGTGCCGCGTATAGAGAATGCGGGCATCCTTTCGTGCCAGCGGAAGCAGTAAGCGTTCCGAGCCATCTGTACTGCCGTCATCAATAATGATTAACTCCCAGGAGCGGCAAGTCTGTTGGAACACCGATCGTAAAGCCCGCGGGAGAAGATGCTTTCGGTTAAATGTACAGAGGATGATGGAGACAAGCGGAGAAGTTTGTGCCTTCAGCATACGTTCATCAATTATTAGTGTACCTACGAACCAAACACTCCTTTTCGGCTGGAAGTTCTCCCGGTTCGCCTGTGCAGGGGTGCATGTACGGATGAAAGATTTGGGTCACACTTCTGTTATGTTCAGAAGATGACAAATAATGATCTTGCTGTCAGCAACCGGGTTTGACAGGTGTGGTGAAATAAACTCCGCCGTTACACGGGAAGTAAGCCGGAAAGCAGCTTCTTGGACGGCAGCCGGCATGCTGTCCTCGTGTTGGAGGGCACGGAGGCGGTTCATGGCATCAATGCCCCATCCATCTCTCGCATGTGATAGCAGCCAGAAAGCAACAGCGATGCCCGCAGCACGTCTGGCGCATACGCGCGCCATCCCCTGATTTTCTGCTTCTAGTGCATTCTCGGCAGTGCGAAGCTCCTTCCTGATATCTTCCAATATTCTCTCTACGGCTTCGCTCACTGTCCAAACTTTTCATCATGCCAGAAACGCGTCATCTCCAGCCAGAAAAATAAACCACGCCACTTGCCATACGGCTTGTAATGGTACTCAATGGTCGCGTCCTTCACTTTGCGCCCCTTCGTGTGAAGTTCATAGTATTTTGCCCTGACCCAGGAATCCAACCCGAGATAATCATATCGCCCGACAAGCTTCATGATGTTGCCGGCCGCGTAAGGCCCGATTCCCTTCACCTTCACCATTTCCTTGAACAATGCCTCGGTGGTCAATGGCGATGTTCTCCAGGCGTCCAGGTCGAGCTTCCCTGATGCGACCAGTTCAGCAAGTTCAATCAGGTACGGCGACCGGTAGCCGGATTTGATATGCTTCCGAAGATACGCCTCCGTCGAACCTGCGACTGCTTCCGGAGTCGGAAAGGCGTAGTGAGAACTACGAAACTGCTTGCCGAAGCTTTGGACAAGATTGGTGATCATCAGTGTGGTGAGCGCCCAGGTGCAGTTCGTCGTACATATCATCTTTACAACGTCTTCAAATACGGTCGGAGCCCGTAACATTCTGCCCGAGCCTGTTGCTGCTATCCATTTGTAATTCGGATACCTTCTTGCTTCCCGATAGAATTCTGCAAAGTCTTCATCAAGGCGAAGGCTGGTACGAAGCTGGGCAACAATTTCGCCGGTCCGGGCCTTGTGAAGCGGGCGGGCTGCATCCGCACTAACCCGGATGTGCCCATGCCCTTCCGAGAGCATGCAGTGTACGACATTACTGTCTTTCAGGAGTAAGACGCGCGACAAGTCCTTTCGCTCAGAGTCGAGTGAAAAAGGTGCAAGAGAACTCCAGCCATGACTGCGGGCAGTCCTCCAGAAACCAAAGCCGCGCGGCGTGTCAACAATGAAAGAGTGTTTGAGTTGTTTACTCAATCTACACTTTCGGCTTTGTCGAGAGAACCAGCATCATGTGAATTTGCCGCAATAATGCGTCGGGTGAAATACGGTCGTAGCCTATCCTTTGAACGAATTCTTCGCCATTCAGTCGGTCACCTAGGGACCAAAGAGAGAGGAGTAGTTCTCCTGCTTTTTGATTCTCAAACCAATTGGCCCCGAAATCCGCGGTGAGTTTTGCCTCCAACTGAGCTTCCAGAAACCAGGCACGCAAATAGGAGGCGGAATAATACAGCGGATCAACACTTGTAAGATATCTCTTTTCTTCTGTTGACAGCAGTTGACACCCGATCTTCTTCAGAACAAGATCAGTATACACTTGCTCGGGGGCTTCAACGCCGGAATGGAGCTGCACCTCATAGAGGAATTGTGCGCAATAGCGACGGACGAAATACAGGCGTTCGAATGCAAGCATGCGGACAAAATCCTTCAACACGGTGGGAGGCATGTTGCTGTGCAGCCTGAGCCAGGCCTGGTTCGCAAGCAGATACTCCGAAAGGAATGCAAAACTTTCGGTCACTGTCTGCTCTCCAAGGTATTTGAACTCGATGGCATTCTCCCTGGTATTCGCATAGTGTAAGCCGTGTCCCATCTCGTGGAAAAGTGCTCCGTAATCATCGAAACCGCCAATGGGTTTTATGCTCAATCGAATATCGTTGGGAATATCAATCGGGAAGCAAACCGCGCGTGGATTTTTGCCCTCTCGTTTTTCGGCATCAATCTTCAAATTGGCAAAGGCATCAATCTCAATTCCCATTCCTTTGTACGTCCGCCTGAGTTGATCCATCATTCTCTCAGCCGGAAAATACTTGTCGAACTGTGCCCTTCGGAAGAGCGGCCCGAGATCATACTGATAGAAATGTCCGGGAGTGAGATTCAGGTTCTTACGAAGAACTTCGGCCAAGAGTGCGGTGTATTGCGAGTCTGTTTCGGCAAGGACGTGCTCTGCCATGACCTTGAATTCGTTCAGAGTGAATTGTTTCAGATCTTCTGCCATGGCGTCATATGATGCATAGCCAAGTTCCCGGGCTGATTGTTGATTGGCCTTCTCGGCGTTCGTCAACACCTTATTCAGCGAATCCAGGATCGTGGCGCTGGCCACGTACAGGCTACGACGGCGGCTTTGTCGCGGTTCGTTCGATATCAACCCGCTCAACTCTAAATACGGTAGAGTATCGCCGTCCACCACAACAGTTGTTGTTACTTCAATAGTATTCTTGATGTCAAAGAATACAGCGCTCTGTTTGTTGACATACTCCT
>CAZWIN010000383.1:0-3001 GCA_964633855.1 uncultured Chitinophagales bacterium | reverse complement strand
TTGTTGCATACTCTTTCATCGAGACAAGACGCCCCAAAGCCCCTGTCATCCCCCCACGCAACGAAACGTTGTGGGCCAGGGCCTGACGTATTTCAGCATTGGTTTTTGTTGGAGTGAACCACACGGTAAACCTTTCGCCCGGTATGGCGTCATGTTTTACACGCAAGACCGGGACGCCAAAACTATGAATAACATCTTTGGACGTCAGATACAGAATTACAGGCTTGCCCACAGGCAGATTTAACTGGTTAATAGTCGTAATATCGTCCTTTGCGTCCGGATCAGAACGGTCCAAACCAATGGGATTTTCCGCGGTAATCAATGCGATACTCGTCTTTCCGAAAACACCATCCGCTCCCGGATAATGAGCGTTCCAGGCAAACTGTTCTGCAATGACGCGTACAACTGTCGAAGTCGATTCATCGGGAACGTCATTCACCAGTGTCGACCAAAATGGTATCGCAAATCCGACAAGAAGAACGCCTTCAAACACAGCCACACCTGCTTCAAGATAGGTTGATGTATGCCCGCGAACACCCACATGGTCCGCCTTCGGATTCTTTCTCCTTCGGAACCGGAAAAGCGTGTACACAAAAAATGCTCCCCAGCCAACAAACAAGACAGCCATGAGCCAATGGATCAGGGCAATCATGCTGTCGATTTCGAATCCGTGAGCAGATGCGTCGAACGGAAGGCCTAACAGGTTTTGCATGAACAAATCTCCCGGGTCAATTCAAACGGTTGGAAAAGAGACGATGAACCTTCATCGCCTTGTTACGCAAATACAGGAAGAAGGAACCCAATGCAACCAAAACGCCTCCTGTCACCACGAGCAATCCAACAATTGCCATCGTCATTCCGGCGGAACTCGAAGATTCCGCGTCGCTGTAGCAATACGGACAAGCGAGCACCGTGGAACCGGCGATGCACAAAAGAAACAAGAGCGCAAAGGTTCTCACATGAAACTCACATGACGAAGTTTGCGCAAAAACCGGACGCCGTACCGGATCAGTACTACCGCAGAAAGAAATGCCAATGCGGCAACAGCCACCGAAATTGTGTCCCCTGCGCCGTCATATCCCACCATCATCCATACTCCAAAAAACAAGCTCAGGAGAACGGAGACAGCAATGAACAGCATATGGATAGTCTTGAGTGACATGATCAGTGAATATTCAGATAGAAGAACACCGGCAACATCATCAAAACCGCAAAGAACACCACCGTAATGGAGAGCGACAAATAGATGAGTTTCTTTTCCGAGATTAAATGCATGAAGTAGCAAGCAACAAGAGATGCCTTGATGCTCGCAACAATAAGCGCGACGGTGATGGCAGCGCCGACACTCAAATGCAGATACGAAATCGCAACGGTAACCACTGTGAGCACCATAAGCGAAATAAAAACGAAGATGTATCCGCGAACATGTTTCTTGATGTCTTCGTGATGTGCCGAGTCCATGTGTCAGCTCCTATAAGAGATACAATACCGGAAAGAGGAATATCCAGACAAGATCCACAAAGTGCCAGTAGAGGCCGGCAACCTCAATCCGGTTCGTGAAGCGTTTCGGGTCTGTTTGCCACATCTTGCTTCCGGGCCCCCATAAGTATCCGTTCAGAATGATGCCGCCGATAACGTGCAATCCGTGAAGTCCCGTCAGCGTGAAATAAATTGCCAGGAACGTGTTGTTACTGGGATACAAGTGATGTTCGAACTTCGCCGAATACTCAACGGTCTTGATCACAAGAAAGATCAACCCTGCAAGAACCGTCAGTCCCATGTACCGTTTGTACTTCGAGAAGTCTTTCATCATGAGCGATGCCCAGGCCATAACCATGGTAACACTCGATGCGATGAGCACGACCGTGTTTGTTGTGGCAAGGGGAACATTCAGGATGTCATATCCGTGCGGCCATGAAGGCGCTCCGACACGCAGAAGGATATAGGAAGAGAAGAGCGCTCCGAAGAGCATCACTTCAGAAGCAAGAAACAACCAGACACCAAGCTTCGCATTATACAGCCCTGTGTCCGGCCGGGCAGTTGAGGTATAGGGAATATCCATTGGTCGTCAGGCCTTTGATGGTTGATTCTGCGGTGTAAAATCCGTGGAATGTCCGGGCACACTGTAGTCATACGGCCCGCGATATACCTCGGGGGTCTTCTCAAAATTTCCGTGTGCCAGCGGTGGCGATGTTGCAGCGGCCCATTCCAATGTTGTTGCCTCCCAGGGATTTGCGGCAACCTTCTCCCCTTTTTTCATACTCCAGAAGAAATTGATGATAAACGGAATCTGTGCCAGTCCGAGCATCCACGCGGAAACCGACATGAACTCGTTCCACTGGAGAACACCCTGTGCATGAGCGTATTGTTCACCCCCGTCATACAATCTGCGCGAAACGCCCGCAAGACCTTGAATGAACATCGGCATGAATACACCATTGAGGAAAATGAAGGAACCCCAGAAATGCAGCTTGCCGAGAAAGTCGTTAAGCTTGCGGCCGGAGACTTTGGGATACCAATAGTAAATGCCTGCGAACAATGCAAGCAGAGTTCCCGGCGCCACAACATAGTGGAAATGGCCGATTACGTAGTACGTATCGTGCAACGGAATATCCGAGATGTTCAGCCCCAGCGGCAATCCCGTCAATCCGCCGATCCCGAACATCGGGAGAAACGCCAGAGCAAATAACATGGGCGTCGTAAAGCGAATTGATCCGCCCCACAATGAAAGAAACAGCGCCGTCAGAATAACAACAGATGGAATCGAAATAATCATCGTTGTTGTCTGGAAGAATGAACTGATTGCCGTGCCCATTCCCGTGAGAAACATGTGATGCGCCCAAACGATAAACGACATGAAGCCAAGGAAGATCACCGCATACACCAGCGACTTATATCCCCAGAGCGGTTTGCGGGTGTTGTTTGCAATGATTTCTCCCACGATGCCCATTGCAGGGAGAATCAATACGTACACTTCCGGGTGCGCAAGGAACCAGAACAG
>CAZWIN010000382.1:0-3012 GCA_964633855.1 uncultured Chitinophagales bacterium | reverse complement strand
CACGCATTAAGGAATACTACCGGATCGGGGATGACCTTGTTGTGTACGGCAAATACCTCATATAGCGAACGGAGGCAAATAAGTAACCATGGAACTCTGGCAGGAAATGTTACGGCAGAGTGTTGACAGCGGGAAGGATCTTGTGGAACGATTCGGGTTCGATGCAGAACTAGCGGACCGGCTCAACAAACTCTTTCATATCAGGATCAATCCTTATTATCTGAGCCTGATTCGCTATCCGGGCGACCCCATCTGGTTGCAGTGCATTCCGGACGGGAAAGAACTTGAGGAAGACGTTTTGCCGGAAGACCCGCTTGCAGAAGACGCACACAGCCCGGTCCCGAGCATTGTTCACCGTTATCCGGATCGCGTACTCTTCCTGACAACAAGCCAGTGCTCAATGTATTGCCGGTTCTGCACGCGTAAACGCAAGGTTGGCGACTCCACAAAAATCAATATGAAGTTCATACAGGATGGCATTGATTACATTGCCGCGCATCCCGAGATACGGGATATCATCCTCTCTGGCGGCGATCCGTTGATGCTGACAGACTTTATGTTGGAACGAATTGTCTCAGGGCTCCGGGCGATTCCCCACGTGGAAATCATCCGCCTTGGAACGAAGATGCCCTGTGTATTGCCACAGCGTGTCACTCCAAAGCTGTGTAAAATGCTCAAGAAGTATCACCCGATTTACGTTAACACCCACTTCAACCATCCGTGGGAATGCACACCGGAAGCCAAGCGAGCATGCGAAATGCTTGCCGATGCCGGTATTCCTGTCGGTAACCAGGCGGTGTTAATGAAGGGTGTGAACGATAACCCTGACGTGATGCTTGAGCTGATGCGCAAGCTGCTTGCCATGCGCGTGAGACCGTATTATCTCTATCAGGCGGATATTACCAAAGGCGCAAACCACTTCCGCACACCGGTCAGTGTCGGGCTGGATATTATGGATAAGCTCCGCGGCCATACATCCGGATTGGCAATTCCGCACTTCGTTATTGATGCACCGGGTGGAGGCGGAAAGATACCGTTGTTGCCACAGTATGTTCTTGGGCGTAACGGCAACCAGATCATCCTCCGCAACTACAAGTACGATATCTACACGTACCCCGATGTGGAGGAACCGAAGTCCGAAACGCCGGCTGTCGAGAAGAAGTACATCCGGAAGAAGTCAAGGCCGAAGAAGGTATATGAGCCGGACAGACAGCAGGTCTGAAATTCTGAGCCCGTTTTCTGGGCGAAGAATCTTGACAATTGGCAATGAGTACTGCAAGAGCCCGTCAGAATTCTGGCGGGCTTTTGTTTTGGGGGCTTGTGGTTCCTGTATTCCCTCTCTATCGGCTTCCCCGAATAGCGATGGCCCGACCGAGCCCATCAAGCGACTCACCCACCGCTACGACAGAGTTTCCTCGCTGATCCACCGACGAAAGCCTGCCGTATCCGTTCAGTTCAGAAAAATACCTAAAGGTGATGCCGTTGAAATGTGCTACCATGTAATATTCGCCGACAACAAAAAGCTCCACGCCATCTCCGCGCACTCGCCAGGGAAAACCTGGGAAGAAGCCTGACGTAAACGAGTGTCTTGTCGCTTCACCGCGGGTATTCACTTCAACGCTGTAGAGACCAGCCGAAGCCGCGACATAAGTCCCTCCCGCGCCACGAGCAAAGACGCTTGAATAGGCTCCTGACAATGAATCGTTCCTTATTGTGAAGCGAGATGCCGTCCCATCGTAAACGATTTCCCATACCCCGGAGGAATAACGCAATAGATAAGTCCCAAATTGGTTGTAATAATGTCCACACGCCCACACAACACTTCCATCAGGACTTCCCCACACATCCAACAGGTCAACGTCCGTCGGGCTCAACATCTGTGTCCAACTATTCCCATCATAGTGAGCAATCTGTCCATTCACGCCTACCGCATAGATCGAGTTTGGCGTTGGCCCCCACATCTTGTTTACAGATACAGGAATACACACCGGGGTTGATTGCGTCGTGCCATTCCAACGCACCATCTGCGAGCCCGAACTAATCCATACATTCCCAGCGTCAAAGCCAAAAACAGACTGTGCAGCATAAGGCCCCGTAGACGGTTGACCGCAAAAAGACAAAAACTGGAATTGATATGAATCCCATTGTGTCCCATTCCATCGCACAGCATTGTAAGTATTTTCACCGGGATTGAGTTCTCCCACAGCCCATATGTCATTTTCGTTCGCTATCCACACATCCCTCAACGAACTTGTAACGCCACCAATCGTGTCCACAACAAATGTCCAGTTGTGTGAGGTTGTATCAAGCGTCGTCAGCTCAATCCGCTGGCTGGAGTCGGTCGAGCTGTATGCGCGGTAAGCGTAATGCTGGTTGGGGGCGAGCGATTGATCAAGGATGACCGTGTCAGTTGTGGTGAGCGTGAGAGCGAGAATCGTGGTGGTATCCCGTACCAATCTGATGCTGCTGCCCTGGAGCGAGTCGAGCAGGCGCACACGCAACCAGGCCTCAGTAACTCCGGTATCTTCAAGAGTTAAATCAATTGAACGGGTATCTGGTAGGAGTGGCGGCTCGGTAGTATCGCACGAAAATGCGAGGAACAAGAAAGCAAACATCATGCCCCGCGATTTCATGGTCAATTCATAGCCTTATTGCTTGTTGTTTACCCGCCGTGCTTCATCTTTTTGCGAGTTCATTGATTGTTGTTCATTGCCCATTCATCATTGAATCGCTACACCTCTCCCTTGGGATCCCTCGTCATCAAATCGTGGCAGGCTTTAAGCGGGTCTTTTGCCTCAAACAGGATCTTGTGTACTTCGGAGATAATCGGGGCGTCAACGTTGAAGCGGTTGGCAAGATCAAATGCAGATTGTGTGGTGGCAATACCTTCCGCCACCATCACCATGCCAGAAAGGATATCCGGGAGTTTCTTCCCCTTTCCAATTTCAACGCCAACGTGCCTGTTTCGGCTGTGCCTGCTCATGCAGGTCACCATCAAATCGCCTATGCCGG
>CAZWIN010000381.1:0-3048 GCA_964633855.1 uncultured Chitinophagales bacterium | reverse complement strand
CTGGTTGTGGAGTATCTGCCGTTCTATGCACTGCTGATTTGGGAATTCTCTCGCCGCACTCCAAAGGTGAGGCTCAATGAGGCCTATGGGGGATCCTCATGAGCGCACAAACCCTCATTATCTTTGCCAAGCTGCCGCGCCCAGGAGAGGTCAAAACCCGGTTGGGCCAGACGGTGGGAATGAGAGAAGCCGCAGAGATTTATCGACTGTTTGCCGAACATGCGTTCACATTGGGGAGGCAGCTTCTTGAACGCGGGAGCCGGGTGTACGTGTTTCACGATCCGGGATCAACTGCGGATGAAATGCGTGAGTGGGTTGGACCCCTGTTCCATCTGGTTTCGCAGGAGGGAGCGACTTTGGGTGACCGTATGCATCGCGCATTCGAGCATACGTTTGGGGAGGGGTCGAAGCACACGGTACTCATCGGAACGGATGTCCCTGAGTTGGATCTTGCGACTCTCGAACGTGCGTTCGACGGACTGATTCATTGCGACGTTGTTCTCGGTCCATCAAGCGATGGCGGGTATTATCTCATTGGGATGAGCACACCAGCGGGAGAGTTGTTCGACGGTGTACGCTGGAGCAGTGAGACCGTGTATCTTGAGACCAAGCAGAGGCTGCAGGGTTTGAACCTATCGTTTACCGAACTCAATGTACTCGACGATATCGACACGATCGCCGACTACAAAGCCTACCAGGAACGGATACGCAACGCGAAGCATACTTGATCCATAATTCATCATTGTATTAGTCGCAACGGAGGAAGCATGTCATACTATTATGAATCCAAGGATCTTTCCAAGTTCAGTGACATTGGTAAGAACCAAAAGCAGCTCTGGGACAAATTCATCGCGTGGTATTCTGAGGCTACAGCAACTGAGGGCGCACTCACCAAGCGTGAAAAGTCATTGATTGGCCTCGCAGTAGCACATACTGTGCAATGTCCATATTGCATTGACGCTTACACCAACCAGTGTCTTGAAACTGGTGCGAATCTCGACCAGATGACGGAAGCGCTTCATGTTACCGCAGCAGTTAGAGGGGGGGCCTCGCTCGTCCATGGTGTACAATGCAGGAACATCGTTGAGAAGTTGTCGATGTAACCCATTTCATTGATCCATGCCCGATTATTTATTGTCAGCCGGCGGACATCCGGGGATTTGCGTTTTGTCTAGTCTTCCAAGTGAGCAATGCGAAGAGGCTATTTACCGTGGGACTAATTCCATACCAAATCTCATGTCCAAAATAACATTCTCGGTCATAATCCCCGCCCTCAACGAGGGGAATAATCTCAGTCGCTGCCTTCACCGGATTCGTGAGCAGCACCCCGGCGTTGAAATTATAGTTGCTGACGGAGGGAGTGCAGATGAGACTGTGACAATTGCCATATCTGAAAATGTCGCTGTCTATCATTCGCGCCTAGGGCGCGGCACACAGTGCAATCTGGGTGCCGCGCATGCATCAGGAGATGTTGTGCTTTTTCTTCATGCAGATACCCTCCTGCCGGAAAATGGATTCAGCATTCTGAATCAGTATTTTGAAAACGATCATGTACAGGTCGGGACGTTCCGGCTTGGATTTGATTGGTCTCATTGGATTTTGAAGGTGTACTCGCAGTTCACGCGTTTTGATTCCCGCTTCACGAGATTCGGAGATCAATGCATCGTGGCACGTTCCTCTTTTTTCAGGGAGTGCGGAGGATTTCCTGACTGGCCTCTTTTTGAAGATGTTCACTTCCTCCAAAAGGCGAGGCGAAAAACGAAAGTGCATTGCTTTCCGGCAGCGGTGATTACTTCAGCACGCAGATACGTCCACAATGGCCTCATCCGGCAACAAGCGAGGAGTGCATGGTTGCTCCTTCTTTTCTTTTTTGGCGTTCCACCGGAGAGGCTCGCCCGGAAATATGGTTTCAATAGAAAAAACCGATGAAAGGGACTTGAGTCGTTCCCTGGGCTCAGCCCACCATTTGTCACCTTCCTGACATCTTTCCTTCCATTGCTCGCGTACCTTGGATCAGTTTCAAACCCGTCAAGTTTAGAGTCCCGGCGCAACACAATTCACTACTAACAAATCAGAGGAGTTTCAAATGCAATATCTTATCCGTTCCGTTGTATTCGCTCTCGCCCTTGTGGTGGGCTTCCATTCCTTCGGCAATGCACAGTCTTCCAAAACCAAGAAGAAGAGTGCAGCGCTCAATCAATACTGCCCCGTTGCGTATGGTGCGATGGGTATGGCTGCGAAGGGAGATGCGAAATATGTCTCCACGTACAAGGGGAAGAAGTATTATATGATGAGTGCAGATGCAAAGAAGATGTTTGACGCCGACCCGGCCAAATATCTTCCCAAGTATGACGGGTACTGCGCAACAGCGGTGGCAATGGGAAAGAAACTTGAGTCTGACCCTGCGATTTTCTCAGTGCACGAAGGTGCAACATATTTGTTTTCGAGCAAGGAAGCCAAAGCGGGGTTTGACAAGGACCCTGAGGCCACTATCGCAATGGCCGACAAACAGTTCGCAATGCTTGAAAAGCAATAATAGCCATCCTTCGGATTTGCCAGAATGAAGCTCCCTTGTTTCGGGGGCTTCTTCTTTTTTAAGATCTCCCAGTTCATTTGTCGCCTTTCTGACAGCGATATCTCCGCCAGTCAGGTAACTTTCTCCTGCACATCGAAACGGATCTCTTATGAATTCCGGGCCAACCTCCAAGACGTTTCTCCTTCTGGCTGATATCAGCGGCTACACGCATTTCATGCGTGAAAGCCCTGTGGCATCAAGCCATGCCCGGCAAATTATCATCAGATTGTTGAAGGTACTGATTGGCGTGTCGAGCCCACCATTGATCGTTGCGGAGTTGGAGGGGGACGCGGTGTTCTTCTATGCAATAGCACCTGAGGGTGACCTTGACATGGTTGCTTCACAAGTGAAGAATCAAATGTTCAGGCTCTTTACAAGTTTCTACGCGGAAACGAGAAAGCTTTCAGAAATGAAATCATGTGAATGTGATGCCTGCTCCAACGTGGGAGGTCTGAAGTTGAAACAGATTCTTC
>CAZWIN010000380.1:0-3065 GCA_964633855.1 uncultured Chitinophagales bacterium | reverse complement strand
CACGTAATAGGTGGTGTAGAAACTAAAACCAAGAACGACTGTGGACGCAAGCAAAAGAGCCCCTGTGGCAACATGCGCGGTTGCCACTTCAATGTTCTTCCCCGTCCAAACTGTAAGAGATCCCAGAAGAACTTGAAATACAAGCAACATCAGCATTGCAATAGCCGGATCCCTGAAGTACGGATCGGTCTTGTAGGTACTCAAGATGTTCTTTGCACAGAGAGCTATTATGCTTGTGACAACCAAAGCACCGATGCGATGGGAAAAATGAATCCATATTTGATAAAGCTCTACGGGTGCAAGATTATCGGCGAGCCTTAAGTTATTGATTGCAGGAATGATTGAAGAATCAGCCGGGGGCAACCAACTCCCGTAAGACAGTGGGAAATCCGGAATTGCCAACCCTGATTGTGTATGGCGCATGATAGCGCCGAGGACAAGCTGTAGAAAGACAGCGATGCCTGCAGCCATAATGAGATTTCGCGTTTTGCGGTTGCTTTCACCCGAAGGTTGTCCGAGGGAACGAACAACAGGTGAAGTCGCAAGAGCAATAACAATGGTCAGACAAAAGAAGGACTGAGCAAGAGTTGCATGTGCAACAGAAACGGGAGCAGGTAGCAACAGGAGAACGGTAACTCCACCAAGGACACCCTGAACGATGACTGCAAGTAATGCGCACCAACCAAGTATTCGGAGCCACCGGCGATCTTCTTTTCTCCAGAGCCAGAAGGCCAGAATTGTGGTCAAGAATCCAACAGTAGTAGCTACAATCCTGTGGCCGTGTTCATAAAATATCCCCCCCACCATCGGTGGCATGATTTGGCCATACGAAAGCGGCCAGTCCGGAACAGCCAGGCCTGAATCAGTACTTGTAACCAATCCACCGGCAATGATAAGAAAAAACGTTGCTATCGAAGTCAACACGGCAAACCGATGCAACCAGATATTTTTCTCTTCCCCTACCTTCACGCGATTCAGGTATATCTCACTATTCAAGGTATGATGCTTCTTCCTTCAGCCATGCCTGGTAATCATCAGGCGTTTGAAGATTGACAAAACCTCGCATTCTGAAATGGCCAAGGCCGCAAAGTTGGGCACAGGCGATTTCCGCCGGAGTGTCCGGAGCGGCTACAACATCCTGCACTCCTGCTTCTCGCAACTGGTTGACAACCTCTTCGGTAATGGAATCCCCCTTCTTCAAGAGCAGGCTGCCATCCTTTCCCGAGTAGTCTGCCATAGCAACCATGGTTGTGAGAGACGGCGGTAACCCTTCACGAATAGAATATGTGTGTTTCAGTGCCTCACGAATCTGGGCATTGGTCATTGTCGCAGTAAACCAGACTGTTGCTTTCTCGCCGGGAATTGCATCGTGCTTTACCCTAAGAACAGGAATGCCAAAGCTATGGATGACATCTTTGGAGGTAAGATGAATAACCACAGGCTTTCCTATCGGCACATTCAACTGGTTTATTGTGGTGATATCGTCTTTTGCTGCCGGATCCTCTCTGTCAAGTCCGAGCGGATTCTCGGCAGTAATCAGCTTGATATCGGCCCTACCGAATACACCGTCGGCACCGGGATAGTGAACATTCCAGGCAAACTGTTCTGCTACAACACGTACAACTGTTGCGGTTGATTCATCAGGAACATTATTGATGAGGCCCGACCAAAAGGGAATCGCAAAACCAATCAACAATACCCCTTCAAAAACTGCAACGGCTCCTTCAAGATACGTCGAAGTGTGGCTTTTCACGCCAACGTAATCTGCTTTTGGGTTGTTCCCTTTCCGGAACCTCACCAGTGTATAAATAAAGAACAATCCCCATCCCACGAATAGGATGAGCATAAGCCAGTGAATGATTCCGATAACGCTGTCGATCTGTGCACCATGAACGGATGCATCAAGAGGCAGGCCAAGCAGATTTTGCATGGAGAAAATTCCTTCTGGTCAGTTGAACCGGTTGGAGAACAGTTTGTCAATCATGAGGGATCGTCTCCTCAGAAAGAGAAAAAAAGAACCAAATGCCACAAGCACGCCGCCCGTTACACCCAGAAGACTGATAACGGCCATGTTCATACCTTGTGCCGTGGGAGCATTGGGGTCACTGTAGCAATTCGGGCATGCCTCGGAGCTTCCGTGAAGCAGGATGATGAGCAACGTAAGTACGGAGACTATTGGTAACCAACGAAGCGAGTATTTCATAAGTAACTCACATGGCGAAGTTTGCGCAGAAAACGGACGACGTACAGGATCAATCCTATGCCGGTCGCAAAAGATGCCGCTGCTGCTGCAAATACAACAGCGTTGCCATCCACAGCATCAGCAAAAATAAGCCATGTCCCGAACCCAAAACTGAGAAGGATCGAGACGGTAATAAAACAAATGTGGAATGTCTTCAGTGACATCAGTGATTGTCGAGATAGAATGATACAGGCAGAAACATCAGCACCACAAAAAAGAGCGCTGTCAACGTGAGCGCAAAGTAAATGAGCTTTCGTTCTGAGATCAGGTGCATGAAGTAGCTTGCCACCAATGACGCTTTGATTGTAGCAACAACAAGGGCGACGGTGATTGCCGCGGCAACGCTGAGATGAAGGTACGAAATCGCCACGGTAACAATTGTAAGCGCCATGAGGGCCACAAAAACGAAAACGTACCCTCGTACCTGTTTCTTGACATCCTCGGGATGTGCTGATTCCATAATGGCTCCTAGAGTAAATAGAGTACAGGGAAGAGGAAAATCCAGACGAGATCAACAAAATGCCAATACAGCCCGGCGACTTCAATCCTGTTGATGAACCTCTTCGGATCAGTCTGCATCATTTTGCTGCCGGGGCCCCATAAGTACATATTCAAAACGATGCCGCCGATAACGTGAAGACCATGCAATCCCGTAAGCGTAAAGTAGATTGCCATGAAGGTGCTTTCACTCGGGTATAGATGATGTTCAAACTTCTGGCTGTATTCAATCGTCTTGATAACAAGGAAGATGAACCCGGCAAGAATAGTCAACCCCATATTCCTCTTGTACTTGGCAAAGTCTTTCATCATCAATGATGCCCAG
>CAZWIN010000379.1:0-3075 GCA_964633855.1 uncultured Chitinophagales bacterium | reverse complement strand
TTTTTGCTGTAGCGATAGTACCAGTTCTTTCCAATTACGGTAAACGTCACCAAGCTCATCGTACTTGACCTTTGCCTGTGGAGGCTACCTCATCAGGATCAAACCGATGGCAATCGGGATGTTCGTGGTGCCGATGGAAAACGATTCGTTGAAACTTCGCATCGCGGACGGGAAGAGGTATCCGATGCCTACACCCAGAACCATTGCCAGAAAGATCCAGAGCGTGAGGTAGCGGTCAAGAAAGGAGAGCCGCTTGGTGAGAGAGGTTTTGGAATTCATAGCTGCCACTATACAGCCTCGAGTGCAGATGTTACGAAGGCCACGATCTCCGCTTCACTTGGGATCCGCCCGGACGCCACAAGTTTTTCATTGATGACCAACCCCGGTGTGGAAAGCACGTTGTATGCAATGATATCTACATAGTCAGTCACTTTGATTATCTCGGCTTCGATTCCAAGGTTTGCAAGAACCTTTCGAGCAATCTGTTCCACGCGTTTGCAGTTGGCGCAGCCCGAACCAAGAATTTTTATCGTAAGCATGAGAATCTCCTTTTTAGACAGGATTAATGAGCGGCCGCCGTTTTCGAGACATTTCGATGATTGACAAGCCATAACCATCCGGCGAGCAATGCCAGGAAGCCGCCAAGATAAATACCGACCAGCATAATGCTCGCGCCGTCCACCCATGTGCCGTAGATGAATCCTGCAAGTGTGCTGAAGAGCGCCACCCAGGCTACATACGTCCACGACTTGACCCTCCCGATGACCGTCGAAATGATGAGTATGCTTTGCAAACTGAGTTCGGGGTCAGCCATGAGGTAAGCGAGCAAAGGTCCACGGTGCATGCCGAGGCTTAGAAACATCTGTGCAATCGGAACTTCCACAAGGGTGGGAAAGTACATGAACACGCCGAAGAGGACACCGGCTGCATTCCCGAGCAGTGTGTTTTCGCCGGCCACGGCCTCGATCCATTCGGGTTGGATGAGTACGCGAATAACGCCTACCGCGAACACGCCAACTACGAGCAACGGGAATATTTGCTTGACGAATTTCCACGATTCCCACAGGAAGTCGCGGGTTTCATCCGTGGTTAGGTGTCTCTTGAAGATCCAACCGAGGGTGATAAGGGCGATCAGCACTCCGAAGAATTTTCCATTGATGAGAATATCGAATCCTCCCGAATGGGGAGAGGTACCAACGGCGGCAATCAAAAGCGTCAGGGCGACTAGACCGAGTGAAATCCATATCCAGTTGTTGAATCCGTCGAAGATGTTTTCCATGCCCTTCCATGATGCAATGCCGATCAAGATTAACAGACCGATCAAGATAACGCCTTGCGCCGTGACACCTTCTTCGCCTTTGCTTGCATCAAATGGAATAAGGTTGTACAGGGTATCCTGAAACTTGTCTACGCCAGACATTGGAATTGAAAGTGTTGCGTAGGGGTTGGTTAGCAATCCGATCTTAAGTGTGCCTGAAAGTAAAAGTGACACGAGGACGAGAATAAAGATGAGATTCATGCGGCGCATTTTTCCCTGCCCGGCAAACATGGCGTCGGAGGCTTTATCGCGTTCGGCATCGTCGCGGCGGAAGATGAGCGCCATGATCATTCCGATTCCAATTCCGAAAGCGAGCGAGAGTACGAGGCGCGCAATTGCCAAATCTGCACCTATTACACCGCCAGTGTATATCAACGCCAGAATATTTGCTGCCGGTGCGAAGAAAAGAAAGGTGATGGCAGGACCGATCCCCGCGCCTTTTTTGTAGATCCCAGCAAAAAGAGGGACAATGGTACACGAGCACACAGCCAGCACAGACCCTGCCAGCGCGGCGCCGGGATAGGAAATGAACTTTGGCGTATTACGGCCGAGGAAGTGTGTGACAGTTTCCTTGGGGATGAGGGCGGTCATAGCGCCCGCGATATAAAAGGCCGGGAGCAGGCATAGCAATATGTGTGCAGCGAGATAAGATGCCAGATTTCCCAAGCCGCCTTGTAGAAGATCGAGAATGAACGTTGTCATGGGTACACCTTGCTGCACTTTGGACAGGGGCAATCCACAGGTGCGTGTTTGTGTACAGGAAATTGGCCAGTAGTGCCGGTGGCAGAACTGATTGCATCGAGGACGGCGAATGTATCTGGTTGGGCGACACGGTAATAAAGGTTAAGCCCGTCGCGCCGCGCTTTAACCAGCCCGGCATCTTTCAGGGTCATCAACTGCTGGGAGATGTACGCCTGCCGCAGATTCAACATCGCCTCGATGTGACAGACGCACTGCTCGCCATCGCGCAGAATATTCAGGATTGCCAAACGTGTGGGATGGGAGATGGCTCTGAGAAAGTTGCTTTGCGTTTTGTATTTGTCCACGTTGTGCCTATATTCAAAATTCTGAATGTAGTATAAAGCGCAGAATAACGCGGCACAACGATCTGAATCCCTAGTTCCGCATGACAAATATCATGATTGTTCCGACAGCCAATCCTTGATTCTGGTTTTGATCAAATCACGCACCTCGCGGAACTTTGCCAGTTTTTCTTCGTCGGTGCCCTCGACGGCGGCGGGATCTTTAAACGACCAGTGTGTACGCGTGCTGACCCCGTGCCAGGTTGTGAGACAATTCTTCTCGGCATCATCGCAGACCGTGATCAGATATTGGAACAACGTTTTACCAAGATATACATTCACGCCTTTGGAGGTCTGTCCCGATACATCGACCCCGATTTCATTCATAACTTTCATGGTGAACGGATTCAACCCTTTGGGTTCCGGCCCTGCACTATGCGCTTCAAAGCGATCCCCGCCATATTTTCGTAGAAAAGCCTCCGCCACCTGGCTCCGTGCCGAATTGCCCGTACAAAGAAAAAAGAACGCGTGCTTTGCTCATCGTTGGCTCCAACGGATTGGTGAGCGTATTGTACGCGTTCAGTTTTAACAACTTGTTATCGGACTATTATGGGTCACTTAATTATTTACATCCCCAACCAACTTCCTGCTTCTCTTGGCAAATTGGACGCAGGTCCCTGCCGGGCAGTGCACTGGGGGAGTGATTCTAAAAACAGCCTGCCATACTGCTTGGTT
>CAZWIN010000378.1:0-3081 GCA_964633855.1 uncultured Chitinophagales bacterium | reverse complement strand
GTCTCGGCTGACCGCCAGGCATCAAACTGAGACGCTATTGACAATTGCAGAAACGGTTCGATTTAATTAACATTTTGTATCGTAAGGATACCACTTCTATGCGTGTCTTCAATGTAATTTTCGTGCTTCTGTTTGTGACGAATGCTCTTGTAGCGCAGCAGCAAACAGATAAATATGCCGACGTGGCAAAGCTCCTTCTTTCGGAAGGGCTGCGCACTTGCGAATCGTATGATATGCTCAAGGAACTAACCTCCAAAGCCGGACACAGGCTGAGCGGATCGGAGGGTGCTGCCAAAGCCGTTCAGCTTACAAAGGAGATGATGGAGAGACGCGGATTCGACAATGTGCACCTTGAAACGGTGATGGTTCCGCATTGGGTTCGCGGGCCTGTGGAAGAGGCTTCCATCGTCAACGGCACTGGAGGCAGCAATGTTCCGCTTACCATCTGTGCGCTGGGAGGAAGCATTGCAACTCCGGCAAACGGAATCACCGCCGAAGTAATTGAAGTGAAATCCTTCGATGAGTTGAAAGCCCTCGGAGAGAAGGCGAAGGGGAGGATCATCTTCTTCAACCGTCCGTTCGACCCGACGAAGCTGAACACGTTTGAGTCTTATGGCGGAGCTGTGGATCAGCGCAGCCGCGGGGCAATTGAAGCCTCAAAAGCAGGAGCTCTCGGGGTCCTTGTGCGCTCCATGACCGGCTCACTTGATGATGTGCCGCATACAGGCGCAATGAATTATGCTGACAGCATCCCGAAAATCCCGGCTGCGGCTGTGAGTACGCTGGATGCGAATATGTTGAGCGACATGCTGAAGAAGAATTCCGGAGTCCGGGTGTATATGAAACTCACCTGTGAGAAACTTCCGGATGCGGAGTCGGCCAATGTAGTGGGAGAGATTACGGGGACGGAAAAACCGGAAGAGATTATTGTTGTCGGCGGGCATCTTGATAGCTGGGATAAAGGTACGGGCGCGCATGATGATGGTGCGGGTTGTATGCAGGCAATTGAGGTTGTGCATCTTATCAAACGGCTGGGACTCAAACCCAAACGAACCATTCGTGCCGTGATGTTCATGAATGAAGAGAACGGCGTGCGTGGTGGCAAGGCATATCCTGTTGCCCCTGAACGGAAAGGCGAGAAACACATTGCCGCCCTGGAATCAGACGGCGGCGGACACGCGCCCCGGGGAATCGGCATTCAGGCAGACTCAACCATAGTTGCAAAAGTTCAGCGCTGGCAGCCGTTGTTTCAAACACTTCTTGCGGGAGATGTGAGTGCAGGGCACAGCGGCACGGATGTTGGCCCTCTCGTGGAGAAGGGAGTGCCGGGTTTCGGACTGAGGGTCGAATCCCACCGCTATTTCGACTATCACCACTCTGATAACGACACGATTGACAAGGTGCATCCCCGCGAGATTGAGATGGGAGCGATTGTGGAAGCGTTGCTCTGCTATTTGATTGCGGAGGAAGGGTTGTAAGTTTTCATCTCGATCTGGCTCATTGTTTTTTTGGTTTTTGTTTGCATTATCTTTGCAAAGAAGTTCCAGTACTAGAAGTACTCTTTTGTATGTAATGCGAGCAATCAAGATAGGATCAACAAAGCTTGCAGACGACGGTGCTGTGCCTGAAGCCCACCGTTAGGTTGCTGCTATCTTCATGAACTATCTACTTATCACCGTCGAAATACTCTTCACCGTAGTTGCCCCCCTTCTTGTGCTGTATTTAAGGGGAACCTGGAAGCAGCAAACGATGGTGGTATGTATGTCTACCATTCCGATATTGTGGTATTTCGTCTATGCGCCTGTTCATGAATTGAGCCATCTGCTGGGCGCATACATTGTTGGTGCGCAAATTATCGAAGTCAAACTCATCCCGAGGTTCTGGGTTGGCGAAGTGAGCGTGGCGTGGATCAAATCGGAGGGCTTTGCCAACGAATGGAGCCGGTTGGTTATGACAGCCGCACCTTACATTCTTGACCTTTTCAGCATTGCGGTTGGTATTATCTTCCTTCGGCGGAAACTTTCCAGAAGTGGTTTTGTTGTCGGATTTCTCTTTATGGTGCTTAGTCTGAGGCCGACGTTTGACCTGGTATGTGAAACCATATCATATGCTACAGGCTTCAGAGGAGACCCGTTTCACATTGCTCTTACATTAGGTGATTTTGTTACATGGACATTCCTGACATGCTCAATCACATTTGCTATATACGCTATTGTCATTGTTGTCCGGAGATTCAAAGGCTTCCCGCAGGAAACAGTTTTGGCGGCAACCTGACCCGCCACAAGGTGAAGTCCTGCTCTTTTGGCAAAACAACCGCCCCGGCTGAAACGGCAGGACTAAGAAGGGAACATACATGAAACAATTCGGTCGACTTATACTCTTGATTCTTTCGACGGCTCTAATCACATCGGGCTGTGAAAATGACCGGTCGTCGCAGGCGAGCGTGTCCGGTGATCGCGTCGAACTGGTCGGGGCGTGGCGCGCGAAGATCAGCTTTCAAAATGGCCCGCTGGCTGCGATGAAGGATCTCGAGTTCCTGTATTCGTATAACGCCGGCGGCACCATGACCGAGTCCTCCAATTATGACGAGGCGGCGAATTCCTCTCCGCCGGCATACGGTGTCTGGAGGCAGCGCGATACGCGAACATTCGAGACGAAATACGTATTCTATACTACCAGAGCTCCACGATCTGGCGATGGCGCACCGAAAGACAGCGATTGGTGGCCGGATGGACATGGAGTCCTCGCGGAGACTATCACCCTCTCTAACGATGGACAAACGTATTCGTCGCGAATCAGATTAAGCACATTTGACAGTACCGGCAAGCAAATCGCCGCAGGCGCTGAAGGCACAGGAACGGGCACGCGAATTGTGTTCTGACATGGGACATGATGTCTGATGAGCTGTACTCAAACCACGATGACTACCGGAGAAACCAACGGCTGATTCCAGCTCAAAAATTGTAGCTCGTTAGGGGTACAGAACCAATGCTCGAACTCAAAATCCCTCCGTTGCTGCTTGTCGTGTTGTTTTCCGGTGCTATGGTACTGTGTTCGCTGGCAAGTCCCGGACTTCATTTC
>CAZWIN010000377.1:0-3082 GCA_964633855.1 uncultured Chitinophagales bacterium | reverse complement strand
GGTTGGCGACAAGAACCAGGCGCTCACACTACTGGAACAAGCATACGAAGACCGATTTTCCGGCTGTGCCACCTTGAAGACGCATCCTGTCTTTGATGATCTGCGGGATGAGCCGAGATTTATCGCACTCATGCAGAAGATGGGGTTTGAGAAATGATCGGAGCCACAATTTCCCACTACCAAATTCTTGAGAAGCTCGGTGAGGGCGGCATGGGCGTCGTCTACAAGGCCCAGGATACCAAGCTCGACCGCGTCGTCGCGCTGAAGTTTCTCCCCTCTCACCTCAATGCATCGCAACAGGACAAAGCGCGGTTTATCCATGAGGCCAAAGCCGCTGCAGCATTGAACCACCCCAACATTTGCACGATTTATGGCATCGATGAACATGAGGGCCAAATGTTTATCGCCATGGAATTCGTTGATGGCCAGACCCTTCGGGAAAAAACCAATCCCCAAATCATCAATCTCAAATCCGCAATCGAGATTGGCATTCAGATCGCCGAAGGACTTGCCGCAGCACATGAGAAGGGAATAGTCCATCGCGATATCAAGCCTGAGAACATCATGGTCCGGAAAGATGGTATTGTGCAGATCATGGATTTTGGACTCGCAAAACTCAGGGCGAGCGGTAGTAAGATTTCGCGATTGACAAAGCAAGGAAGCACCGTAGGCACCGCGGGTTACATGTCACCGGAGCAAATACAAGGACAAGATGCCGATCACCGCTCTGATATTTTTTCACTCGGCGTTCTTCTCTATGAACTTTTTACGGGAGGGCTTCCCTTTAAGGGGGTGCATGAAACCGCGCTCGCGTATGAAATCGTGAATGTCGATCCCGCCCCGATGAGCAATGTGAAGCCGGAAATCGATCCGGAACTTGACCGTATTGTTCTCGAGTGCCTGCAAAAGGAGCCCGATGAACGCTACAATGCTGCGAAAGATATCGCCAAGGACTTGAAACGGTTCAAACGCGAATCGAGCCGTCAGAAGATGAGCCGCGTCACGGCTGCGCGGCCCACGATCAAAGCATCACAACCTTTCGAAGTGATGAAACCTGAGGGAAGCCCGTGGAAGAGAAATTTTGGATACGTCCTCTCCGGCCTATTGGCTGTTGTCGTAATACTCTTGATGTGGAATCCTTGGAAAACAGAAGAAGGCGCAACAAAGCCAATCATTCACTCGTCAATCTTTCTTCCCAAAAATGCTCCGCTCGTCGGGTTTGGAATTGCTGTGTCTCCGGATGGCAAGTCCCTCGTCTATACCGCACAATCGGGACAGCTCTATCTCCATCGGATGGCTGAATTGACATCGCAGCCCATTCCCGGAGCGTTTGGGACCGTGCCGGCATTCTCGCCGGATGGTCAATGGATTGTCTTCGTTGATGATCGAAATACTATTTCCAAAATCTCACTTACCGGAAGTGCGCCTGAAGTGATCTTCCAGAGTCAGTCCTTCACCCCCGGCCTTTGGTGGACTGCAGACAATACGATTCTTTTTGGAACGTATAGCAGCGGCCTCGCTCAGGTTCCGGTTACCGGTGGAACACCGACCGCCGTTACCGCCCTCGATTCCTCCGCGGGAGAAATCAGCCATCGGTTTCCGCAACGTCTTCCTGATGGAAAGTCAGTACTCTATTCGGTAAAGATAAAGGATATGGATTCGTTTGACGATGCTCTTATCGTCGCACAAAGGTTGAGCAACGGAGAACGAAAGGTCCTTGTCAAGGGAGGATTCTACGGAAGATATCTTCCGAGCGGGCATCTCATCTACGTGCGGGGAAATACAATCTTTGCAGTACAGTTCGACCCAGAACGACTCGAAGTGTCAGGCTCGCCTGTTCCCGTTGTGCAAGGGGGAGTAGTAGGTAGGGGAATCACTTTCCTTGGATTTTCAAACAATGGTATTGCAGTATTTGCACCTTCTTCAGCATTCAGGATGCTGAACACCATCTCAATCGGATGGTTGGATCGTGCAGGCGCCACTCATTCCCTGTTCGATACACTGAGAAATTATAATGGTGCAAGCCTCTCTCCCGACGGCCAAAAAATAGCCGTGGGAAATGCATCCGCAAATGATGACATCTGGATATACGATATTCCCCGTGGGCTCCTTTCGCGGCTTACATTTGGCTGGGGAAATAATACTTCTCCGGTGTGGTCTGCAGACGGAAAGTATGTGATGTACTCTGCCGAAAAGGGAGGAATCGCAAACATCTACAGAAAACCATGGGACGGAAACGGGAGCGAGGAACGTCTCACCGTAAGTGCTAATCCTCAATTTCCAGTTGATAGAAGATCTGACGGCAAATTCATGTCCTTCAATGAAAATGGGGATATTTGGGTTTTGCCGCTTGATTCTTCGGAGATATCCGGTCAACAGAAACCATACCCATTTATTCAGTCACCGGCAGTGGAAAGGGATGGATTTTTCTCTCCAGATGGAAAATGGATGACATATGCATCGGATGAATCCGGCAAGCCGGAGGTCTACGTTGTCGCATTTCCGAAGCGTGGGGGAAAACAGCAAATCTCCGTTGGAGGAGGCAACTGGGGCCTTTTTTCTCGTAACGGGAAAGAATTATTCTACGGTAATGGTAACTCTCTCATGGTGGTTGATGTGAAGGCAGGAAGTACGTTCGATTTTTCGGTACCGAGAAAACTTTGCACAATTCCATCCAATGTTACTGTTTGGGACGTCCCTTTTGACGGAACGAAGTTTCTTGCCCTCATCAACCACGCAGAACAGGATACCGTCTCACATCTTGATGTCGTCACCGAATGGTTTGAGGTTGTGAAATCAAAATTTGATCAGAAGGGGAACTAGGAAAAGATGGTTGGAACAACTGTTTCTCACTATAAAGTCCTGGAGAAGTTGGGCGAAGTCCCAATCCGACTGAACTTGGCGAACGAAATGATGCCAAGTTCACCTATCGGATTGAGGATCCCGCTGTTTTCTGGCGGGAGCGGCAAAGGGGAATTGCCATGACTGGACAAGTAATCTCGCACTATAAAATTCTTGAAAAGCTACGCGGACCTGTCCTCCGTAGCCCAATTTCAACTTCTCGGGGAAAGCAATGATAGGA
>CAZWIN010000376.1:0-3084 GCA_964633855.1 uncultured Chitinophagales bacterium | reverse complement strand
TGCCTCCACTCCACTTCCACATACCTGACGTCACCCCAACAGGCGCTCATCGGGAAAATGTCGGGGAGGCAAAACCATCAAAAAGCTCACAGAAAAACATACCGTACAATAAGAAGACAAACTACTGTAGCACCAAGGAGAAGCGCTACCCCAACCATCATCTTTTTCCAACCGAGAGCAACCGGCGCAATATCTTGTCTCTGCCCCGTTATTTCCTTCATATCCGGCCTCAGCGGTTTGTTTTGTACTCTCATCAGCTCTTCATGCTTCCCCAAGATACGTCATTCGCATGTACTGCAGATGACGCAAAGATGACAACTCTGTAATCTTCAACAATTTGAACTGCAGGATGACGCTCTGTCACCCTGCTCAACTCAGAAAGCTCCACAGCAGCTCCCGGCTTACTTTTTTGCCGGTTCTTCGGGGTTCTTTGCTTCTTTCATAGCCTCCTTGGCTTCCATGTGCTTTGCGGCTTCCTTCCTTGCCTTGCCCATGTGATGCATGCCCTTCTTGTGCATCTCACCCGTTTTGGCAGCGCCTTCTTCAACTGCTTTGGCTGTTTCCTCTTTGCCAGCCTTCATGGTTTCTTTTGTGGTTTGTGCTGCGGCGTTTGCCTGTTTGGTCATCGTCTCAGCAGGCTTCTTAGCTGCTTCTTTTGCCGCTTCCTTGGTTTGGGCAAATGCCGACGCGGCAAACAATGCTATAACTGCGAGTACTGCAAATGTGTGTTTCATAAAAGAACTCCTTTGAAATGAATGGGGATTGTTTAAGCTTGACCCTGAACTCATAGGCCTACACTGTTGTGCATATGAAGATACGTCCGGCGAATGAACGCACTATGACGTCAAGATGACAAGATTGTAATAATTGGCGGGGAGAAAACTCAGTGTCTGGAAAGCGGGAGGTGGACGGTGAAACAACTTCCCTGTCCCATATTGCTGCGCACTTCGATTGTACCATGATGTGCGTCGACAATCCATTTGGCAATGGAAAGCCCGAGGCCACTGCCGCCGCTGGCGCGTGTCCTGGCTTCGTCAACACGGTAGAAGCGATCAAAAATCTTCCCCATACTTTCTGCAGGAATTCCAATTCCGGTATCTTCAACCGAAATATTGAGAGATGAAGAATCCTTGTATGAAGATATCCGCACGGTACCACCGGGATCTGTGTATTGAATAGCATTGGTAACAAGTATGCGGAAAAGCTGACGCAGACGATGATGATCACCTGATATCACCACCTCATCATTGCGCACAAGCTCAACAACGAGCTTTTTATTTGTCGAAAGAATAAGGGCATCCTCATACAACTCCGAGATCATACCCTGCATGGCAACATCTCTTGTTTCAAGCACAATCTGCCCTTCATCAACCTTGGCAAGGGTGAGCAGGTCATCTACAATGCGGGACATCCGGATTGTTTCTTCCAGGTAGGTGCCAACAAGCTGCTGCGTTTCCTCCGCATCAGGCGGCTTGGAAAGCGCAAGTTCCGATTCACCCTTGAGGATGGTGAGCGGCGTCTTTAACTCGTGCGCCACACTCATGGAAAACTCTTTTATCTGCTGAAAGGATTTCTGCAGCCGTTCGATCATTCCATTGATAGTGGTGATCAACTCGCCAAGTTCATCCGGTACGGGACGGGCGGGAATCCTTTGGTCAAGGTTGCGAACGGAAATCCGCTTCGCCATTTCAGAAATCTGTCTTACAGGACGCAGCACAATTCCGCTCATCAACCAGCCTCCGGAGATAGCAACAAACAGAACAACGGGCACGAGGAATCCGAAAATGGATAGCAAGTGTTCCAGCACAACATCGGTTGCAGTCTCGGTATAGCCAACTTCAATGATCAGCGGATCCATCCGGCGCGCGACAACACGCAACGAGCCGGCTCCCGGCTCGCCAACGGTACGGCGAACTGTCTCGCCTGCCGGGACATCCGTTCCGAGCAGCATTTGCTCGTTCCGGTTGTCGGATTCATACAGAATGGCACCATCGAGCGAGGCCAGCATCACCACATAGTTCCGCGGATTCATCGCAAAATGGCCTGCGATCCTTTCCGTCACGTCTTCCGATAATGTTTTCAGCGCATGCTCATCCTGCAATCGGGTACGGTCAACTTCCACCAGCCGCGCAATCCAGTCAACCTCATCAACAAGATATTGCTCAAGAGTACTGCGTTGCAAACTTTCCATATACACATACACACTGTAGCCAAACAATGCGAACGCTGCCAGCAGGACAAGCGAGTACCAAACCGTCAGCACAGCACGCACGGATTTCAGCCTAGCGAGAAGGGGCATCTTCCTCCTTCATAACATATCCCACTCCCCTCACCGTGTGAATGAGTTTGACAGAAAAATCATCGTCAAGTTTTCTCCTCAGGCGATTGACCACAACGTCGACGATATTCGTCTCACTATCGAAATTCATATCCCAGATATGTTCAGTCAGAATCACCCGCGAGAGCACTCTGCCTTTATTCCGCAAAAGGTATTCGAGCAGTTGGAACTCCTTTTGCGTGAGTACAATGGTTTTTCCTCCGCGTGTAACTGTTCGGCTCAGCAAATCCATGCGAAGGTCTGCAAGAGTCAACAATGACGAGCGGTCTTCACCTTTGGACTGCCTCCGTACGAGGGAACGCACGCGTGCAAGCACTTCGGAGAACGAAAACGGTTTCGGCAGGTAATCGTCGGCTCCGAGATTAAGCCCTTCGACCCTGTCCTCCACTTCCGCCCGAGCCGAAAGCACCAGGATAGGCGTGGCAAGTTTCGCCTGCCTGATTTCCTTCAATACCTCAAGGCCGTTTTTCCCCGGAAGCATCACGTCAAGAATGATGGCGTCGTACTCACCGGTACAGGCAAGTGTCAGGCCCTTGATACCGTCGCCCGCCACATCAACTGCAAAGGATTCCTCCTGGAATCCTTTTTTCAAAAACTGTGACACCCGTTTTTCATCTTCAATAATGAGAATACGCACCGCCGGTTGCTCCTTTGAATTCCTTCCACAAATATAACGAGAGGCAAGTGAAAATGCTTGGCGGTTTTTCACCGGTACGGAATTGCCATCATCCATTGACAGTCAGGAT
>CAZWIN010000375.1:0-3092 GCA_964633855.1 uncultured Chitinophagales bacterium | reverse complement strand
GAAGGGAGTCAGCTGCTCAGTTATTTGACGGAAGCCCGGCCAGGCATGACAATTATTGATGCCTGTGCAGGGGGTGGTGGCAAGACTCTTCACCTTGCCAGCTTAATGGAAAACGAGGGCCTGTTGATTGCGGTTGATGTTGATGAGCGCCGTTTACATGAATTACAGCGGAGGGCAAATCGTGCAGGTGCCCGGAATATCCGTACTCTGCTCATGCCCAGAGATGTTCACCTGCTCAAAGAGTGGGAAAATCAGGCAGATGTTGTTCTTGTAGATGCGCCGTGCAGTGGAGTAGGTACATTCCGCAGGAATCCCGCTGCTAAACTTGATTTCAGCAGTGCATTATCGGAACGTCTTGCCGAAACGCAGCGGAATGTCCTTCGTACCTATTCACCCATCGTCAAACCGGGTGGCCGACTTGTATATGCCACCTGCACACTGCTTCAGCGTGAAAACGAGAACGTTGTCGAATGGTTTCTCTCGGTGCATCCCGGATTCTTACTCTTACAAGCGCCCCGGATTCTGGAGCAACAAATTACATCTAATCCGGGAAATCATGAACCACGTCAGGCTACTGCGCAACAGTTGGTAAGCTTCTCGAATAAGGAGCCTTTCCTTACTTTGCTGCCTCATCAAACAGATACCGATGGTTTTTTTGCTGCCGTCATGATGAAGTCAACGCACGTTGATTCTTAGGGCGTTTTTGGCGAACTTGAACATCATGTAACTTTAAAGGGAAGAATTATGAAGGTTCTCGGTCTTCTTGTCGTTACTGCATACCTCTTTACGGGATGTGGAAAACCTTCTCCCGCTGAAATGAATGCCAGGGCGGAGGAAGCATATAAACTTCAGAATTATCAGCTTGCAATTGAACAGTATAACGAGCTTATAAAAGAGCATCCCGGCAGCCCTGAAGCCGATGATGCTGCTTTCCGATGTGCGGCAATATACCAAGATAACATGCACAATCCACAAAAAGCAGTTGATGGATATAACCAGTATCTTACTTTGTTCCCGGAAGGAAAGAAAGCGCCTACAGCCCTGTTTTTGCTAGGCTATATCTACAACAATGAGCTTCACAAACTCGATAGTGCAGCGGTAGCCTACAAAACATTTCTCGCTAAATATCCCAACAACGAAATGACAGCATCGGCGAAATTCGAACTTGATAATCTTGGGAAATCAGCGGATGAACTTCTCCCCGCGACAGTCGCTTCGGGGCAACGCAGTGACACCTCAGCTGTGGGTCGTAGAAAGAACTAATGTGTTTCTTGGAATTCTCCCCTTGATAGCCTTCCACATATTTACTCTGATGTTCTTTTTTGGAAAAGCCTGAGTGAGCGAGGAAACGCGTCAATATCTTCAACCCCATGTTGTTTCAAGGCTCTCGAATATGGAGCTTCGGGCAAGGCTGGTGGTCGAAGGTTTCATTACCGGATTGCACAAAAGTCCGTACCACGGATTCAGTGTGGAATTTGCCGAGCATCGTCAATACATGCCCGGGGATGAGCTCAAACATGTGGACTGGAAAATCTACGGAAAAACAGGCCGTTACTACATCAAGCAATATGAAGAAGAAACAAACCTGAAATCCTATCTCGTGCTTGATGCGAGCAGTTCCATGGCGTATGCTTCTGCGGGTAATATTCGCAAGATCGAGTACGGCTCCTATCTTCTTGCGGCTCTTGCCTATATGATGATCAAACAGCAGGATGCAGTGGGACTGACAATATTTGACGAGGCGGTGACATCCTATCTCCCGCCGCATGCGACACGCGGTTATCTGCGACAAATTCTCCTTGCGTTGGAGCGCGTACAGGCGGGCGGGAAGACTGGTGCAGGAAAATCTCTTCATCAGGTTGCCGATAGGATACGGCGACGCGGTTTGGTGGTGATTGTGAGTGATCTTCTTGACAACCCGGATGAAGTGATTACCGCGTTGAAGCATTTCCGGCACAAGAAGAATGAAGTGATTGTTATGCATGTACTGGACCCTCTTGAGCGGAGTTTTGCTTTCGGCGGTGATGCCATGTTCAAGGATCTGGAAACATCCGAACAGTTGATGACCCAGCCATGGCAAATCCAAAAGGCGTACCAGCGTGAAATGACAGCCTTTCTTGACCGCTTCAAGCGCGAATGCAGGGAAAATTCCGTGGATTATGTCCTCATGGATACGAAAACACCATTTGACAACGCGCTGGTTGAATACCTCAGTAAACGGGAAAAGATGTTCTAAAATACAGTTGCTAGAGTACGTACACCCGTCGGAGTGCAGTTTCGATGGGTTCTTTGTTTTTACATTCCTCATCACTTTTGTCCGTTCATACCCGATACATGTCCAAACGACGAATAACGGCAGATCCTGAAAATTCCCTGGTCAATCCAGCGGAAGCAATCATCATTCGGGGAGCCCGGGAACACAACCTCAAAAATATTGATGTTGATATCCCGAGGAACAAGCTCGTTGTGATTACCGGCCTCTCAGGGTCAGGAAAGTCCAGCCTGGCATTTGACACAATTTATGCAGAGGGCCAACGCCGCTTTGTGGAAAGTCTTTCCGCGTATGCGCGTCAGTTTCTGGATGTCATGGAGCGGCCGGAAGTGGAATATATCGAAGGGCTGAGCCCGGCGATTTCTATCGAGCAAAAGACAGTCAGCCACAATCCGCGGTCCACGGTAGGAACCGTGACCGAGATCTACGATTATCTGCGCCTCCTTTTTGCCCGGGCAGGTACTCAGTATTGCTACAATTGCGACAGGAAGGTCGAAAAGCAGACGACAGACCAAATTATTGATAGTATTCTTAAACTCCGCGAGGGAACACGAGTCAATCTCCTTGCTCCTGTAATCAAAGGCCGCAAAGGCCATTACCGCGAGTTGTTCGAAGAGATTTTACGTGACGGGTTTCTCCGCGTCCGTGTTGATGGCGCTATACGTGAAATTGGCAAAGGTATGCAGCTTGACCGTTATAAAATCCATAATATCGAAATTGTTGTTGACCGCCTCATCATCAGAAAGGACATCCGCTCCAGGATAGCGGATTCTGTTGAAGTTGCTTTGCGGTTTGGCTCCGGTGTTATCATTGCCAGTGT
>CAZWIN010000374.1:0-3104 GCA_964633855.1 uncultured Chitinophagales bacterium | reverse complement strand
CCAAACCGAAGGCCGCCCTCGTTGAAGAGGGTGTGAAGCTGGTTGATGCCGTTCCCGTGCCCGTCCAAACAGGAATCGAAGGCAAATTCAAGCCCGATGTGCGCGCCATCCGCAGGGCAATCAACCAGAAAACCAAGGCGCTCATTCTCAATTCCCCCTCCAACCCGACCGGCGCAGTCTTCAGCAGAAGCACCCTCGAAGAGATCGGAACAATTGTCAAAGAGACAGGTATCTTCGTCATCAGCGACGAGATTTACGAGAAGGTGATATACGATGAGAACAAACACTTCTGCATCGGCTCGATAAAGAATATCCGTGACCAGGTAATCACGGTGAATGGCGTGTCGAAAGCATTCTCCATGACCGGCTGGCGCATCGGATACATGGGTGGGCCGGTGGGCATTGTTGCAGCGCTTGGCGGCTCTATGAACGATCTCGATACCATGGTAACCGAATTCCAGCGCCGCCGTGATTATGCCTGCTCGGTGCTCTCGAGCATCCGTAATGTTCAGGTAACCGTACCTGAGGGAGCGTTCTATGTCTTCTTTCAGGTCAAGAAGTTCTTTGGAAGAAAACACAAAGGACAGTTGCTCAAGAACTCCGCTGATATCTCGCAGTACTTGCTTGAGCACCATCATGTCGGTACAATTCCCGGCTCCGCCTTCGGCGATGATGCCTGTGTGCGGATTTCGTACGCCTGCTCGATGAGTGAATTGGAGAAGGGGATGAAGCGGATCAAGTCCGGCCTTGAGGAACTTAACCACGGATGACACTTAACCGTTGATTGTACCTGTAGGGGCGTAACATGTTACGCCCCTACACAAGGACCTTTGTTTCAGTTGTTTATTGCTCATTGAGGAAAGAATGCCAACATATCAATACCAATGCACCAACTGCGGTTTCGAACTCGAAGAACTTCAATCCATGAAGGAGCCGCCGCTGGCACACTGCCCGAATTGCAATCAGGACACACTCGCCCGTATCATCGGTTCCGGTGCGGGATTGATCTTCAAGGGATCCGGCTTCTACCTCACTGATTACAAATCCTCCGGCGATAAGAAGGAAACACCCTCTTCGAAGAAGCCTGAGAAAAAAGAAGACAAGGCATCAGACACCACTTCCCCACCTGCAACCGAAACAAAGTCAAAGGACGACAAGACCCCACCAACACCTCCGGCAAAGAAGGACTGAGCATGAGCAAGGGGAGATTGGAGGCCTTCAGCGACGGCGTCATCGCCATCCTGATTACGATCATGGTGCTGGAGCTGAAGGTACCGCACGGAGCGGACTTCCACGCGCTTCAGCCGCTGACGCCGGTGTTTCTCAGTTATGTACTCAGTTTCGTGTACCTCGGCATCTACTGGAATAACCACCATCATCTGCTTCAAGCCGTCAAGCGCGTCAACGGTAAAATTCTCTGGGCAAACATGCACCTGTTGTTCTGGCTCTCTCTCATTCCCGTAACCACCGGTTGGATGGGTGAAAACCATCTTGAGCCATTACCCGTTGCACTGTACGGCGTTGTTCTGCTCTTCGCCGGAACAGCATACTTCATTCTTGTCAGGGCGCTTCTTGCCCATCACGGCGAGGACTCAACACTCGCCACTGCCATCGGTAGTGATTTCAGTTGTTGTTTATGCCGTTGCTATTCTCTTTGCATACGTCAACACCTATGCCGCGAATGCACTGTATGTCGCCGTAGCGGTGATCTGGCTCGTTCCTGACAAGCGGATTGAAAAAACTCTTTCACAATAAACCACTAATTTCAACGAATCATACAGGTCACGGAAAAAAAATCAACTACCCTCCGTGCCCACTCGTGTAATCGGTGGTCTGTTCTTTAACATAAGGAAAATCACTCTCCATGAACCAAAACCAGCGTCACCCGAAAGGCCTTTCCACGCTCTTCCTTACTGAATTGTGGGAGCGGTTCAGCTACTACGGCATGAGGGCAATTCTTGTTCTCTACATGGTCACGCCACCCCTGGCAGGCGGGCTTGGCTTTGATACAAAAACTGCTGCGTCCATCTACGGTACATATACCATGTCCGTATATCTCATGAGCCTCCCGGGCGGATTCATTGCCGACAAGTTCCTCGGTGCAAGGATGTCGGTGATTGTTGGAGGCATCATCATTGCCTGCGGACACTTTACAATGGTGTTCAACGATATGGTGTTCTTCTACACAGGGCTTGTGCTGATCGCCATCGGTACGGGATTGCTCAAACCCAACATCAGCACGATGGTGGGAAGCCTGTATGAGAAGAACGATCCGAGGCGTGACAGCGGTTTCTCCATTTTCTACATGGGTATCAACCTCGGCGCTGTCCTTGCGCCCCTTGTGTGTGGCTATCTTGCACAATCCGAGGGTTTCAAAAGCACGCTTGTTTCGTGGGGCTTCGATCCGCATGGCGGCTGGCACTGGGGATTCGGCGCCGCCGGTATCGGCATGACCCTCGGCCTGGTTGTATTCCTGCTTCAGCAACACCGGCTCGGAGATGCGGGCAAGAGGGTTGCCCCGACCCTTTCAGGTAGAGCATTTCTCCCAAAAGAGCCATTGACAAAAGCAGAGTGGAAACGTGTCGGTGCAATCGTCATTTTCTTCCTCTTCACCATGCTCTTCTGGGCGGCGTATGAACAAAAAGGCGCGAGCCTCAACCTGTTCGCACTCAAACTGGTGAACACCGAGGTCTTCGGCTGGCAATTCCCATCGAGTTGGCTGCAATCGCTGACAGCGTTTTTTGTCATTGCACTTGCCCCGCTCTTCTCCATGCTCTGGGTAAAGCTCGGTGACCGTCAGCCTTCGAGCCCCGCAAAGTTCACCCTCGGATTGCTCTTCGTCGGACTTGCATATGCGTTGATTGTCCCGGCGTGTGCGCTCACTGCATCCGGCAAGGTGAGTCCGTTCTGGCTTGTAGGATTGTATTTTCTGGAAGTTGTCGGAGAGATGTGCCTCAGCCCGGTCGGGCTTAGCACTGTAACAAAGCTGGCACCTGCAAAAGTGCTGGGGTTGATGATGGGAGTCTGGTTTCTTGCCTCGTCGCTTGGGAATAAACTTGCCGGTTTCTTTGCCGGGTTCTTCGACGCCTCAAACCCGCAAACCC
>CAZWIN010000373.1:0-3105 GCA_964633855.1 uncultured Chitinophagales bacterium | reverse complement strand
TCGTCGCACCATAAAAGCCTCCGATGGAAGAAAACACAATAGCTCTAAAGTTGATAAGTGGGGTTGTCTGCACGGGTAACGCATCACCATACTGAGCGCTTAATCTTACGATCTCGGTGCCACCTGTTACAGGTCTGATACCAACGAGCTCATGGGTCAGCGGATGAACCGTTAGCCCCTGCAGATCTGCAAGACCCGTTGGACCAACCAAGGTTGCTGCTCCGGTCTGCGGATTGAGCGTGTAAAGCTGGCTTGTTGGGGATCCAGATACACCATATAAGATTCCTGGTCTTGCTGTACCAATTACAATTCCCTTGCCCGAGAGTGCGATTTTTGCAGGTGAAGCGAGGTCGTTGCTCGCAACCAGAATAGTATCGAGCATATTCCCATGAGATACCGGGGCAAACACGACCCGCACCTCAAGGGAGTCAAATGTTCCAAGCGAATGTGGGAACGAAGGGAGACCGACAAGGTGAAATGCCGCATTGTTGTTGGTAATCGAACTCACAACCAACGAGTCAGAGCCGTAATTCAAAATAACCGCACGCAGGGTGTCTCCGGCAGTACCTGCTTCCTGTATGCCGTAAGAAAGACTCTTCGTCGGCAGTCCAAGCTTGACGCCAGTATATGGAACTACGCGCATCGCGTGAACCCAAGTCCCCCATGAATTCGTTGCAACCGCATATTCACTAAACAGCCAGAAATTGTTTTGATCAACCGGATCTATCCAGGCACCAAGATAATCCCCCCAGCGGTTTCTGCCATTGCCAAGGCGGACATATGTGCCCACGCCGGGACGCATAATCTCTGTCGGTCGCAAACCGGGAGGATCACTATCAAGGCGCCAGGTGAACGCTGCACTCGGGAACTCGTTCACACCGCTACGCGTGAATGTAATGGCAACGTTCTTATCCTTGTCAACCGTAAGCGCATTGTAAATATGCCAGTAACCAACTGCTCCAAAAGCAACGTCTTCCGTGGCAGTGTTGGTGGAAGTACTGATGCGCAGATATCGGGTGGCTGAATTCGAGCCATTTGCAACGGAATGCACCGCCCACAGAAATCCGTCGCGGTAGGTGGGCTCATTGCGCAGGTTACTGCCTCCACCTTCCAGCGCTGTTGCACCATTCGGCTGCCCTGCGTCTGGCGCCGTAGTCGTTGCAACAACAGGTACATGAACAACCGTAATGGCGGGGCTACCAATCGGGTCGGTAATTTTATACAAAGCAAAAAAAGTACTTGTTGTGAACGGAGAGGTTCCGAGAAGATGGTAAGCGCCCGAAGTGGTATACGAAATTGATGGCCTGATTCCAAACATGGTAACGCCCGTCGCGCTCTTTATATTCCAAAAATCAGTCCAAGTGATAGATCCACCCGTATTCGCATAAAACTGTGCTTTGGGCATAATGCGAATCTTTACATAATTGTAGTTTCCATCAAATCCAAATTGGTTGGACGTAAAGTAAATTGCCACACTATCATAACCCACACCCTGGTAGTCTGCCCAATTGTTTGCGAATGTGCTGCCATTGACCGTTGAAGGTAACGCCCATACATACCATGTTCCATTCGGGTCGGCATCATCAGAAACAGAAATAAGATATGTACCACGCGTAGCCGCATCATCCTGGTCAAGCCACACCATGATCCAGCGATTTGCATAATGATCGTACAATACCTTTGGGTCAAAAGAAAAAACACCGGGAACTATTCCCGAATGCCAGGAATCGGCATTGATGGTTGTAATTGTTGTCCCGGCCTTTGTTGCAATGCGAAATGATGTATTGACAACTTCCATGACATGATTCGGACCAACAGCAAAATGCGGGTCAGGCGGAATAGAATTCGTCTGGGCGATACCCTGAAAACTCGCGACAGGAATTGATACAACGTTTTGGCCTGCAGCAACTGAACGATCTTCAATATAGTTCGAACCCAGCGGCCCTGTAGGATGGGGAAGATCCGGTGGATCAGGAAGAGGAAATACGCGATGCTTGTTTGCCGGCTTCCTGAACAGAGGCCCGGGTCCGCGCTCCCCGGGAGCAAACGTCATTGTCGAACGAACGAAGCCCGAAGGCACAGAGCCAGTCGCCGGGCCGGAAGCAACCTGGCCCAGTGCGCCTTCAACGACAGCAACTGCAATGATAATACATAAGAGGCTATTCTTCTTCATGATTGAAATCCTTTCACGCTTTGAGAAGACCAGAACTTCCGCATCATTTATTTCAATACTACCAGTTTCTTTGTTTCCGAAAAACTACCTGCTGTGAGTTTGTACATGTATACACCGCTGGCCACACCTGTTGCATTCCACTGCACAGACTTGAATCCTGCGTCCTCAAATCCGTCAACCAGTGTCTCCACTTCTTGCCCTAAAAGGTTGTAAATCTTCAGCGTCACGTAGTTCCGAACCGGCAACTGATACTGAACGCTCGTCGAAGGGTTGAACGGGTTGGGGTAGTTTTGATCCAATTGGTATTTCGCGGGGACTTCAACATCTTCATGTACAGCCGTAACAATGGAATCTCCCCGCATTGCAATGGAAAGAAGGCCTGAAACACCTGTGAGCCCCACCGTATCACCAGCGCCATTTGATGTACTGATAGTAATTAGAGTATTGGTCTGATTGTTGACCCCTTTGAGACCGTACAATACTCCGCTTGGCGAAAATGCGATGGAAGGCGTTGCAGCCCCATCGCCTGTCGCACCGATTTCAGTTACCTGACCCGTAGTGATATTTACCTTGTATATTTTGTCTCTGTTCGCAAATGAGGGACGAACAGACGCCCACAGTTCACCGGTTTGTGGATGGAACGCGAGGCCCGAATAGACAATTCCCGCAGCGGTACCGACGAACGCGGTATCCCATGTGTCAGGAACAATGCGATAGAGCCGTCCATTGGTTGTACCTGCGTAGAGCGTATCATGTCCTTTGAAAGCGAGCGCGCGTATACTCCCGACCGGGATTGACCCGATAGAGAACGCGTCGGCAGCCGCCGGGTTGAGTCTGTACAATGTAACGGACGTCGCACCTGGCACAATCCCATACAACTCATTTGTTGTCGGGCGAATCGCAAGAGCCTGAATACTCGGCACACCAAGCGA
>CAZWIN010000372.1:0-3110 GCA_964633855.1 uncultured Chitinophagales bacterium | reverse complement strand
TTCTCAATTGCCATCACTGCATGACTTGCTTTGGATGCATGCGTGGCAGCAAAGAGTTCCCTGAATGTCTCGCACGGTAGCGGCGAATACAAGGACGTAAAATAGCGCGCAGCGGCCTCATCATGAAACGATCCGCGAATTCCCTGAATGGCGACTGTTGGTTGAGTGTGCATATTAATTATGTTGCTGACCCCTCTTGTGTTCTCCCCTTATGAAGGGGAGAATGTTGGAGCGGGGCATAAAATGAAAATCCCAACACGAGCGAGAGCAGTTGCCCACGACTTTAGTCGTGGGATTAAGAACAAACTAAACACAACCCCGAGAAACCGCTTCAGCGGTTTTCACAGATGGCATGGCCATAAAATGAAAAATCCCGACTTGCGGTCGGGACTTGGTGTTTGCTGGTTTCTATTCAGTCAATACGCGGTCATTCCCGACACGGAGAGTTGGGATAAAAGTAAAAATAAAAGCGACCGGTGAATGACGTGAGGTTCATGACTTCAATTTAGATATTTGGATGTGAGATGCAAGCCCGCCGTGCGGGAAATCCCTTCGTTGTTCGATGTTCCTTATTCTGATGGTCAATATTCACGTGATTATATCCATTCTTGAACATGCCTGCCCACCAAGCGGGGCGCAAACAGAGGCAGCGGGGAAACCCTTTTCGGAATACCAGTACCTCATTTTTCCTACAAAGCAGGTTGATTCTCTTGCGGGGTTACACTATTTTCCAGCTGTCGCAAGCTTGCATCTGGCATCCCCCGGAAACCTCACCGGGTACTTTTCCTGCACTACCTCATCTTGTATCAGCACCAATACCAAACGTCATTGACAAAGGAGTACACCCATGAAAACCATCACTTCAAGAACCATCGTATTCGTCACCGGTGCATTCGTTACCCACCTCGGCTGGAAACCGTGGCAGGAGTTTTTCGAGAGCAAGGGTTATAAAACTCTCGCGCCGCCATGGCCACACAAGGATGGTACGGTGGCAGAACTGCGAAAGAGACAACCCAACGACACCGACCTCGCATTTCTCACGCTCTCAGAAGTGATCGACAACTACGCCAAGATTATCAAGGGACTTCCCGAAAAACCCATCGTCATCGGACACTCGTTGGGCGGGCTCATGACTCAGATTATCGTGAACCGCGATCTTCCGGCGGCGGGAATTGCCATTCACCCGGTTCCTCCTCTTGGAGTATTCCCGTATGAGTTTTCTTTTTTGAAGGCCGGATGGAAATCCCTGGGGCTCTTCACCCCCACAAAGAAAACATATCTCATGTCCTTCAAGGATTGGCAGTATGCATTCGTGAACGGCATGTCACTGGAAGACCAACGCGCGGCGTATGAGGCCAACACAATTCCCGAATCCAAAACAGTGGCGAGAGGCGGATTGTCCGGTGCGGCAAAAGTGGATTTTGATAAAGCCCACCCGCCGTTGTTAATTATGGCAGGCGGCAATGACAACATCATCCCCGCACATCTCAACAGACGCAACTTCAAGAGATACAAACAACGCCCTGACTCCGTGCTGGAGTACAAGGAGTTTCCAAGCCCCAACCACTTTGTGGTGGGCCTGCCAACGTGGAAAGAGAATGCAGAGTACATATTGAAGTGGATTAAAGAGCATTGAGGAATTGATTTGACATCGGAACTTATCATAGTTAACCTGCTGTCTGACCGCGCGATCCAAGAGTCCCAGCTATGAATTCTCAGAGAAAGAAGCTCGTACAACGGAGGGTAAAGTTGCCCCTTCCGAAGGGATACGCCTCGCTGGTGAAGGATATCAGAGAACGAATCCGGGTCGCTCAGGTCAAAGCATCGCTATCAGCCAACCGGGAGTTGGTTCTACTATATTGGGAGATTGGCAGGTCAATCCTTGCCCGACAGAGCGCAGAAGGTTGGGGAACCCAGGTGATAGACCGGCTCTCTCACGATCTCGGAGCCGAGTTTCCTCTGATGAAGGGTTTTTCGCGGCGCAACCTGAAGTACATGCGCGCTTTTGCAGATGCGTATCCGGCAAGACCATTTGTGCAGCAAGCTGCTGCACAAATTCCCTGGTTCCATCATTGCCTGCTGCTTGACAGAATCAAACAGCATAACGAGCGGGTCTGATGCGCAAGAGCCTTCCAACGATTGAAGAGTTGGAGAGGAAATTACAGAAGTGAGGGGCTTGAATGCCCCAACCATTTTCACTAACCTACAGCTCCATGACAAAGACGATCAATCAACGAATGAGTGCCGAAGTTGACGGCGATTTTGTCGTCTTCCTGATCGGCATGAAGATCAATAGTTTCTGGAAAGTTCACAAATGGTTGCCGGTGTTCAAGGCAATGGTCGGGATGCTGCGCGAGCTTCACAGCAAACCGGATTCAGGGTTTCTCGGTTTTGAAAGCTATGGCATCCTCAAAGGGGTTCTTGTACAGTACTGGCGCTCGTTTGAACATCTCGAAGCATATGCAAAGGATCGAAATGGAGAACACTATCCGGCATGGAGAGCATTCAACGAGAGCATCACAAACGGTGATGTCGGTATCTGGCATGAGACGTACAAGATTTCTTCTGGCAACTATGAAGCGTTCTACAACAATATGCCTCCCCGTGGTCTTGGCAAAGTGGGTACACTTGTACCCGCCACAGGAAAGCGGCAATCCGCATCCGGAAGATTAGGAAAACATTGATGGCAGCAGCGTGGATACGCTGTTCTACGCAAGCAGGTGGCCCCACTCCTTTCTCCGCAGCGGACCAATGCTCACCCCATCGGACATTGTTGTGGACCGGCAGGGAAACGTCTTGCTTCGTGGACACAGGGGGCGGCGTTTACAATATTGACCTGAGCCCGCTCACAATTTCTCTTGACGGGCTGCCCTGATTTACTCCAACCCCGTCGTTGTCATGATCGTTGAGATACCGCCCCAGACATCGTATGCGAGAGTCTTTACTGCGCCACCCAGTTGAGGAACAATCCACTGCTTGCTGTACATAACCATGTAGCCAAGCTTGTTGGTAAATTGTTTCTTCATCATCATCTCCGCCATATCCTTCTGGTGTTCCTCCACTCTCTCCTTTTGTTCCTGGTTCACTTCTTCATCCACGGATTCATAGGA
>CAZWIN010000371.1:0-3113 GCA_964633855.1 uncultured Chitinophagales bacterium | reverse complement strand
AAATCATGGGTCGTGGTACACGTTTGCACGATGGCAAGGATTACTTTACGATCTATGATTTCGTCAAGGCCCATCATCATTTCAATGACCCGGAATGGGATGGCGAACCACCCGATCCCGAGCCAACTGATGCGTCGGGAAGACCCGATGATCGGAAACCTCCTCAGGTGAGAGAACCGGGTGACTATGTGCCGAGGCAGAGAATCAAGGTGAAGCTTGCGGACGGAAAGGCCCGGACAGTTCAGCATATGATGGTCACAACGTTATGGCATCCGGATGGCACGCCGATGTCGGCCCACCAGTTTATGGAATTGCTTTTTGGGAAGTTGCCGGAGTTTTTCAAGAACGAAGCTGAACTGCGAGGGCTGTGGAGTCTGCCGGATACACGGGCGCAACTTCTTCAAGGCCTTGCAGAAAAGGGATTTGGCCGCGACCAGTTGCTTGAAATGCAGAGGATTATCGATGCCGAGAACAGCGACCTGTTTGATGTGCTGGCGTATGTTGCCTACGCCCTCCCGACGGTTACGCGTGAAGTACGCGCTACTAACGCAAGAGTACACATCAACAACAACTTCACCACAAAGCAGCAGGCCTTTCTTGATTTCGTTCTCCAGCATTACGTGAGCGTTGGTGTGGAAGAGCTTGGTCAAGAAAAGCTGACTCCGCTTCTGCGTCTTAAGTATCATAACTCAATAGCCGACGCGGTCGCAGATCTTGGTAAACCGGAAGAGATCGGGACAGTGTTCAGTGACTTCCAGCGCTACCTTTATATTCCTCGCGGTTGAACCGAGCGGGAAGTTTACCGGTTTGGTTTCATTATAAATTTTCCATTGATTCATCTGAGCTACAAACGAATTCGCTTATGATCGGTCAGACAATCCCACATCACGGACCAGAGATCAATATCGTCCTCACAGGATTTCAAAGCAGGAGAACATAGATCCGCCCATGTCGCGCATTAGAGCATTCATAGGCCAGTTGAAAGAGCGTGGGGTGCGCAGAACCTTGACCATATACATGAGTTCAGCACTTACTGCAATCGGTATTGTTAAACTGTTTTCAGAGGTGTACGGGCTCTCGCCAAGTATCTTTCCGGTAATCGTCACGATTCTCACCTTCGGGTTAGCCAGTGCTTTCCTCTATGCATGGTTTCATGGCAAGGAGGGAAGCCGGAGGATTCAGCTCAAAGAGATTGCATTGCACTCCATAGTAGTCGCCGTCGCGGTCTTCGTTTCCTTTCAGATCGGCGGCGCACGGCGGCCACCGCATCTGCTGGCCGACAACGGTGAGGTCCCTTCCGTCGCCATTCTCTATTTGAAGAACCTGGGACTGGAAACCGATGAGCCCTACTCGTACGGGATCACGCAAGACCTTATTGTGGATATCGCCAAGGCGGGGTTGGTACGTGTTGCACCAATGAAGGATGTCCTCTCGCTTCAAAGCAGCACAATGCCGATCGACAGTATCGCGCTGAAGCTCCGCGTGAGATATGTTCTTGACGGAAGCCTTAAACGAATTGGAGATATGCTGCAATTATCAGGACAGATCGTCGAGGCAACAACCGGAATAACATTATGGGCGGATCGACTGCAAACAAAAGCGAGCGATGTCACGCATCTTCAGGGGCAACTTGCCCAGGCGATCATCAAAGCTCTCAACCTTGAGCCCTCAGAAGTCATAAAAAAGGACATCACCAAATCACGTACGATGAATCCGGAAGCGTATGAATTCTATCTCCGGGCAAACTACCTCTTTCAGAAAAAGAAAACGAAAGAGGATGTGGCAACGGCAAGGGGAATGTATCAACAAGCCATAGATTTGGATGCTGAGTTTGTACAGGCACTCCTCGGAAAAGGGACAACACATACTTTTCAAGGTGACTATGGAGGGGCCGAGCAACTCTATGAGCGTGCATTGCACATAGCCCGCCAGTCGAATGAAAAAAATGAGGAGGCAACCTCCCTCTCTCTTCTAGGCGTACTTGAATGGTACCGGGGAAACTATTCGAAAGCCCTTGCTTACTATACACAGTCCCTCTCGATTGCTCAAGAGATTGGCGACCGTGCCGGGGAGGGTAAAACACTGAACAATATTGCCGTGGTGTACTCGGCTCAGGGCGATCACACGACAGCACTGGAGTATTACGCAAGGAGCCTCAAAAGAGCTCAAGAACTGGGCGACCGTCTCGCAGAGGGAAACGCCCTGAGCAACAACGCCAATGTCTATTATTTGAAGGGTGACTACAGCAGGGCACTCGATTACTATGCTCAGACCCTCAAAACGTTTCAAGAACTGCACGACAGGCGGGGCGAAGGGATGACGTTGAATAGCATCGGCACCGCGCTCAGAAGCCAGGGCGCTTATGACAAGGCACTTGAATACTACGCGAGAAGCCTCCGCGTAAAGCAAGACCTTGGAGATCGTCGAGGAGAGGGATTTACGCTGAACGATATCGGCATTGTGCATGATGAACAAAGCAATTATGAACGCGCGCTGGAATACTACAATCAAAGTCTCGATATAGCTCAGGAGGTCGGCGACGAGATCGGCCAGGGTTATGCTTTCTGGAGTATTGGAGGAGTTGCCCTGAAGCAAGCCAGGCATGGTAGAGCGATAGAGTATCTGAAGAAGGCGGAGACCCTCTTTGCTCGAATGGATGCAACACCGGAGCGGATGTCTGCTCTGTCGTGGCTTGCCCTCGCAGAAGTCAGAAACAAGAACCCAAGGAGTGCGCAAGCCAACATGGATTCAGTTGAGAGACTATTGAAGGTGGTACCCAGGCCGGACGAATTGATCGGCATTTGTTGGAATTTGTATCAAGTCAACGCTCTCCTTGGCAATTCACAAAAGGCATCACAGTACCTTCAATATGCGTACGAAGAGGTAACGCAGCGCGCTGAGGGGATTCGCGATACCCTTATGCGGCAAAGTTATCTCGCAAACGTGAAAACGAATAGAGAAGTCGTGGCCGCGTGGAAAAAACAGAAGGAAACTCTTTAATGATCGGACAGACAATCTCGCATTATGCGCCAAAGGCCTGCCCGCCGCTTTGCTCTGGCAGACGGGCGCATCCGCCTGTGGCGGACAAGATTCTTGAGAAGCTCGGCGAAGTG
>CAZWIN010000370.1:0-3114 GCA_964633855.1 uncultured Chitinophagales bacterium | reverse complement strand
CTTGCCGCACTCCGTGAGCTTGAAGAAGAAACGGGATGGGTCGCCGGAAGGGCTGAGAAACTTACTTCGATTTATACCACTCCCGGGTTCTGTGATGAGGAACTTCATATATTTTTAATGAGGGAACTGAAGGAATCGCCCGCGGGGCATAAGCGTGAAGAGGGTGAATTTACAATGACCGTACACATTCTTCCTCTTCAGGAAGCTCTCCGGCTCGTTGATCGGGGCGAGATTCGTGACAGCAAGACAATTGTGGGGTTATTGCTGGCAGAGAAGAGATTGAGAAGCTAGGCTATGACCGGGGAACAACACTCAATCCATCGGGAATCATCTTATCCATCGCACCGTACTTACCGCCTGGATTTGAAGTCGTGCATAAAACAAGTATGCAACGGAGAGCTGGCGGAAATTTCATACTACGAGCGTAATAATTGGGTAACCGTCGAACTTGAATGTAATCGGTGTAAGCAACGGTTTGTAGTAAAAGTTGAAGCCTAGACTCTCCCAACTCCACAGACTCCATAAACTCAGCATGAATCCTGTAGAACTCATTCGAAAAAAGCGCGACGGCGCAACACTGACGAAACACGAGCTTGAAACTTTTATCGGCGGTTTTGTGGCCGGTGAAGTTCCCGACTATCAAATGTCGGCTTTTCTCATGGCGGCCTTTCTCAAAGGCATGACCGGCGATGAGACGGCGACATTTACGGAAGTCATGCTCCATTCGGGTGAAGTTGTTGACCTCTCAGCAATTCCGGGCATGAAGGTGGATAAACATTCCACCGGTGGGGTGGGAGACAAAGTGTCTTTGATCCTTGCACCGATGGTTGCAGCGTGCGGTGTTCCGGTCCCAATGATCTCCGGCAGAGGATTGGGCCATACCGGCGGAACACTCGACAAACTCGAATCCATTCCCGGCTTCAGTACAAATTTGACCATGGATGAGTACAAAAAGGTTATTGCTGAAATTGGTTTGGTCCTTATTGGCCAGACAAAAGAGATCGCCCCCGCGGACAAACGTATGTACGCTCTTCGGGATGTTACAGCCACAGTGGAATCCATTCCGTTGATTGCGGGGAGCATCATGAGCAAAAAACTCGCCGAAGGGATTGATGCTTTGGTGCTTGATGTGAAGACCGGAAATGGCGCGTTCATGAAAACATACGATGATTCTGTGTCGTTGGCGCGAGCCTTGGTTGGTATCGGATCAGCAGTCGGCAAGCAGACCATTGGGTTTATCACCGACATGAATCAGCCGCTTGGTATGGCAATCGGCAATTGGTGGGAGGTAGTTGAATCTGTGGAGTGTCTGCGCGGAAAGAACGTCCCCGACCTGATGGAGGTAACGTATGTGCTTGGGGGGGCAATGGTATATCTCGGAGGTAAAGCCTCTTCGATAGAAGAAGGAATGAAGCTCTGTCGTTCTGCAATCTGGTCGGGGAACGCATATGAAAAGTTTGTTGACATTGCGAAAAGACAGGGGGGCGATGTCTCGTTCCTGGACCAGCCGTCGAAGTATTCTGCGTCAACCTGTTCGGCAGAAATAATAAGCAACACCTCGGGAATTGTGCAGAGTTTTGAAACCATGAGGATCGGTTTGCTGGCGATTGAATTGGGCGCCGGAAGGAAGAAGGTGGATGATAGTATAGATCCGAAGGCGGGGATTCTTCTCAGGAAAAAAATCGGGGATAGGGTAGAGAAGGGCGAAGTGATAGCTGTAATCCATACTGACAGGAAGCCCGTTCTGGAGGAAGCAGTCAGTGAACTATCTTTCTGCATCGGCATCCACGACAAGCCCGTTGAGAAAAAGCCCGTGGTTCATGCCTTCGTCGATAAGAACGGCGTTGCTCCGTGGCACACCCCGACCTTGTATTGACATTCAAAAAAAAATCCCTATTTTTCCCATGCATTGTGGTGCGATGGATGTGAGAAAAGCCCGTCGTTACTGCAAGAACCCCAGCCGTCCCAATTCCTGAGGAGGCAACAATGAAATCCGTACGGGATTTATTGAAAGACAAATCGGTGTATTCCGTGTCCAAGGACGCAACGGTTCAGGATGCTGCAGAGCACATGTCGCGCCACAATATCGGTGCAGTGACAGTTATGGATGACACCCGGCTGGTGGGGATCTTCTCGGAACGGGATGTTATCAACCGCGTGGTCACACGGAAAATGGATCCGTCAAAAACAACAGTCGCTTCCGTAATGACTTCAAATATTGTTGTTGCTGCAGCAGATGAGACGAACGTTTCCTGTTTGAAAAAGATGAAAGCGGCCAACTGCCGCCATCTTCCCGTTGTAGAGGGGGACAAACTTGTTGGAATGATCTCGCTCCGTGATTTGCTTCAAGTGGAGTTGTCCGAAAAAGATGACGAATTACAATTCCTGAATGATTATATGTTCCATTTGCCGCCCGGACTTGAAAAGAAATACAGAAGCTGATAAGGAGAGTACACGTGCCCGTTGTAACCTTTCACCATGAACACCGGTCCTTCGAAGTTGAGCCGAATACCAACCTCCGGCAACTCATGCTTAAAGTCAATGTTCCTCCGTATCAAGGGCTGGATCAACTTCTGAATTGCAGGGGCCACAATTTTTGCGGTACTTGTGCGGTTGAAATCGTGGATGGAAAGGGTGGATCACCCAGAGGCAAAGATGAAGAAGCGACATTGATGGGCAACCTCGCTATAGCCCATGCCGTGGAAAAAACCACGCGGCTGGCATGTCAAACGCTGGTGACAGGGGATATGGTGGTAAAAACGCATCCGCAGCGCTTGATTGACAAGCAGAGAACGAAAGAACGGTTTGCTCTTCTTGGTATTGCGTCGTTCTTCCTGCTCGCATTTCTGGGTATCTTTGCATTTATGTTTCTGGATATGATCAAGCTGTTTTGATTCTCATGTGGCGTCAAAGATGGTAACCGGGGCGGGAGATGTGATATCTTCTCGCCTTTTGTATTTTTTGAAGAGAATATATTGGAAGTTCCAGCGTTTCGGTGCAACGATTCAGCGAGTTTGCTTGTTGAATCATGTGTGGAGGGAATCCCCTGATTTAATAATCTGCAAGGAGACACACGCATGCAAAGCACAATCAGTCCGGAGGAATTGAATACTC
>CAZWIN010000369.1:0-3135 GCA_964633855.1 uncultured Chitinophagales bacterium | reverse complement strand
GAGACCATTTTGCTTGTGGAAGGAGAGAAGGATGCTGATCAGAAAGCAAAAAAGAAATCATCGGATCTCTCCGGCCCCAAAGATATCCTGATGAGTAAACATCTCTCCTGTCCGACCTGCAGCATCAGCTACGAAGAGCCGGCTCCGAATTCGTTTTCATTCAACTCGCCGTTCGGTGCTTGTCCTGCATGTAACGGCTTGGGCGAGACAAGGGATTTTGACCTGGATCTTATCATTCCCGATGATACTCTCACCATTAACCAGGAAGGGTTGGCGCCGCTGGGCAAGCCGCGTTCGACATGGGCATTCAGCCAGGTACGTGCTGTTGGGAAGAAATACGGCTTTGATTTTGATACTCCTTTAAAAAAATTACCCAGGAAGACAAGAGAAGTCCTGCTCCACGGCGCCGGAGATGAGAAGTTTGATATTGAATATAAGTTTTCCAGTGGAAGAACTGTGGTGTACAAGCACCGGTTTGGCGGTGTGATTGATATCCTAAAAAAATACTATGATGATTCCAGTTCTTCCAACATTCGTGAGTGGGTCGAGGCATACATGACGGCGAAAACCTGTCCGGCATGCAAGGGCGGCAGGTTGAAAAAGGAGAGTCTGGCAATACGCATTGAGGACAAGTCCACGTCTCGCCAATATTCCATGCATGATATTGTCCAATTGTCGATTGCTGATGCAACGGCATTCTTTGAGTCGTTGAAACTTACCGAACGACAACTCCTGATTGCGAACCAGATTCTTAAAGAAATTCGCGAACGGCTTGAATTCCTTTTGAATGTTGGGTTGGATTATCTCGCTCTCGATCGTTCCGCACGCACTCTTTCCGGGGGAGAAGGGCAACGCATACGGCTTGCCACTCAGATCGGCTCGCAGCTTGTTGGCGTGTTGTATATTTTAGATGAGCCAAGCATCGGCCTGCATCAGCGAGATAACATCAAGCTCATTGAGTCGCTGAAGAAATTGAGAGACCTGGGTAATACGGTCGTGGTAGTTGAGCACGACAAAGAGATGATTGAAAGTGCGGATCATGTTGTTGATCTTGGCCCCGGCGCAGGCGAGCATGGCGGATATGTGGTTACAGCAGGTCCCCCTGCCACGCTTCAACTTCGTAATGATGTGATCACCATGAACGGAAATGGCTTTGAGCCCATTTCTTATACTGCTCATTATCTGATGTCGAAACGGAGCATTACTGTTCCATCTGAACGGCGTAAAGGAAGCGGGAAGTCGCTTGTACTCGAAGGTGCAACCGGCAACAACCTGGCGAATGTTACTCTGAGCTTGCCGCTGGGAAAATTTATTGCTATTACAGGTGTCAGTGGCTCCGGGAAATCTTCCCTGATTACCGAAACGCTGTATCCAATTCTTGCCCGTAAATTGTATCGTTCGAGGGCCGTGCCGCTTCCTCACAAAAAACTCTCCGGGCTGCAGCATATTGACAAGGTAATAGAAATTGACCAGTCCCCGATAGGGAGAACACCGCGTTCCAATCCCGCAACCTATACCGGGCTTTTTGGTTTGATCCGGGAGCTTTTTACGCAGATGCCCGAGGCAAAAATCCGCGGCTATAAGGCAGGGCGGTTCAGTTTTAATGTTGCCGGAGGGCGGTGTGAAGGATGTGAAGGCGATGGGGTCAAGAAAATAGAGATGAACTTCCTGCCGGATGTGTATATCGTATGCGATGTCTGCAACGGCAAACGCTACAACAGGGAAACATTGCAGGTGTTGTACAAAGGGAAATCAATCGCCGATGCTCTGGATATGACCGTGGCCGAAGCGGTGGATTTTTTCAGTGAGATACCCACCTTGCAACGCAAGCTCAACACATTGTATGATGTGGGGCTTGGTTATATAAAACTGGGCCAGCAAGCAACAACACTGAGTGGCGGCGAGGCACAGCGTGTCAAGCTTTCAACAGAGCTCTCAAAGATTGGAACCGGACGGACACTGTACATTCTGGACGAGCCCACGACGGGACTTCATTTCGAGGATATCCGCGTGCTTCTTGAAGTGTTGAACAAATTGGTGGACAAGGGAAACACCGTTGTCGTCATTGAACATAACCTGGACGTTATCAAAACCGCGGATTGGATTGTGGATATGGGGCCGGATGGGGGAGCAGGCGGGGGACGCATTGTTGCCGAGGGGCCTCCTGAACAGGTTGCGAAAGTAAAAGCCTCTGCAACGTCATCATTTCTTGCCGCGGAATTGAAACGGAATTGATTTTCAGTTCGAGAGCCTCTGCTCTGTCTTCATTGTTTGTTGTTTACCCGCCGTGCTTCACCATTTGGAGGGTTTATTACCAATTGCTCATTGTTTCGATACCCACGGATTGCCTTTGATGTAGAACCTCCATCTCTTGTCAATCGCATTCCGTACCCCGATTCTGGGTGAGGTGCGAATACGGTTTCGCGGGATGTGCTCACCTGCGGCGATAAAAATCTCATTTCCCAGTAAGTCCGTACCGTTTTCTTCTCTTGCAATCCGTAATGCTTTACAGAGTTTTGCGGGGCCGTTGGTGAGGTTTTGTGAGAGGGCTTTCCCGTCTGTTGCTTTTAGCCCGCGGTTTCTCTGCATGATTCTGACGCCTGCAACCGGTTCAATTGCCCTCAAGAGTACTGCGTGACCTGTTCCTTCTTCTTCGGTAACTACATTTGAGCAGTAGTGCATTCCGTATGTGAAGTACACATAGAGATGCCCACCTGTCCGGAACATCACTTCATTTCTTTGTGTGCGACCGCGGTATGCATGGCTTGCGGCGTCTCTCGTGCCGAGATAAGCCTCAACCTCAACGATCTTGCCGACAAGCTGTTGCCTTCCGATTCTGCGGACCAAAAAGCAGCCGAGCAGTTCCCTCGCGACTTTGAGCGTTGGCCGCAAGTAAAAACTCCTCGGAAGTTTCTTCAAAGACATGTCAGGCTTATTTCGCCAGCAGAAGCTTCTTCGTCTCAGAGAACGATCCGGCAGTAAGACGGTAGAAGTATAAGCCTGTGGCAAGTGAGCCTCCATCGAGTGTGACGGAATGCTGGCCTGCTGAAATGTTCTCATCCACGAGTGATGCAACCTCCCGACCGAGAACATCAAAGACCTTCAGCGTTACCCAATTGCTTGTTGGTAATTCAT
>CAZWIN010000368.1:670-3136 GCA_964633855.1 uncultured Chitinophagales bacterium | reverse complement strand
TTGGTCTGGGAATCAAACAGAAAGACTCTTTCGCTGATATGAACCAACATGTATCCACTTTGATCCAGGGACAATTTGCCAAAGACAAGGCTCGAAATTTACTTCTCGAACTATTGTCATACAAGATTTCGTACCATCAGAGGCAGAAAATCAGCGACGAGGAGCGATTGGGCGGCGATCACCATTATTCCGAGGAGCGGATGCGCGAATTGGACCGGGAAAAAGAGAATTTGATCCGATGGATAGATTCCCTTCCAGGAACCGAATCCTTGGAAGTTTTCTGCCAGATTGAGATACGCGCCATCTCACACCGCTCTTCTTTGATTCAGGAAAACACGAATGGAATTTGAGATTTTAGTCAGCAACCTCACGAACCCAACGCTTCTTTTCTTTGTCCTGGGTATTATCGCAGTTCTCGTAAAAAGCGATCTCGAGATTCCGTCGTCCAGCAGTAAATTCATTTCGCTTTATTTGCTGTTTGCCATAGGCTTTAAGGGCGGCCAGGAACTGGCACACAGCGGCTTCAACAGTGAAATCGTTTATTCGCTGCTCTTCGGGCTGGCTTTGGCCAGTTTGGTGCCGTTGTACAGTTTTTTTATTCTCAAAAGGAAATTGACCGTCAGCGATGCGGGAGCGGTAGCCGCTTCTTATGGTTCCGTCAGCGCCGTAACATTCGTTGCAGCAATCTCCTTTCTTGAAATGCAAAACATTTCCTCCGGCGGACACATGGTAGCGGTCATGGCTCTGATGGAGTCTCCGGCAATTATTGTCGGTGTCATGTTGATGATGCAGTTTGACAAAGAGAGAACCGAAGAGGGACAAGTGAGCCTGAAGTCCATTCTGCATCATTCTTTCACCAATGGCAGCGTTCTGATGATTTTAGGAAGTTTAACGATCGGGCTGATAGCTGATACCAAGCAAGCCGAAGGAATCAAGCCGTTCACAAATGATATTTTTAAGGGGTTTCTTGCAATCTTTTTACTGGAAATGGGGATGGTTACGGCGAAAAGGTTTTCGGCATTCCGACAGTACGGTTGGTTTGTAACCGCTTTTGGGATCATCATGCCGGCCTTGAACGGGTGTGCGGTTGCCGTCATCAGCGGGTTTGTCACCCAAGATATCGGAAATCGATTCATCTTTGCAATACTCGCTGCCAGCGCTTCCTACATAGCGGTGCCCGCCGCTATGAGGTTGGCCGCACCCAAAGCCGACCCGGGACTTTACATTCCCATGGCCCTCGGGGTGACATTTCCGTTCAATATAACAATTGGTCTCCCGTTGTACTTTGTAATCGTAAATTACACCATTTAACACAGACTGACATTATTACAGTTAACGTTTGAAATCCAACCCCACACGAAAGGAAAAAACAATGACACAACCAACAGGGACACCTGTACAAACCCAAGGAACGCAAGGCCGTTTCGCCGTCGCGACATTTCTTTTGCTGACGCTTGCCTTTCCGATCCGCGACGTGAACGCCGGCGGAGGCACGGACGCCCTTCTCTTGAGCTGCATGGATTATCGCTTGATGGACAACGTTGAAAGCTACATGAGTTCGCGCGGTATGCGAGACAAGTACGACCATGTGATACTCGCCGGAGCCTCCCTCGGGGCCCTGACCGACAAGTATCCCGCCTGGAACCAAACGTTTTGGGAGCACCTCGCCATAGCCATTCAGCTGCATTCGATTCATACGGTGATGGTCATGGATCATCGTGATTGCGGTGCGTACAAGGTGATTCTGGGCTCCGAGCACATACGTGACGCCGCCACAGAAAAAGAAGCGCACGCGGTGCAACTCAAGAAGCTTGCAGGTATGATCCGCGAAAAGCATCCTTCACTCAAAGTTGAACTGCTGTTGATGGCGCTCAATGGCAATGTGGAAAAAATTGACTAAGCATGCCAAGACTCGAATCCGGAAAGATCAACTGAATTTCGACATCTAGCACAACAAGGGGCTTCCCACCAGAAGCCCCTTGTTTTTCTTTTGCACGAACTAGTCCAGCACTTCTTTCTTGAAAAACATATCCCGGTCTTTGATCAATACAACAACCGCGACAACCAAAAGCAAAGCGGTTTGGATAACCTTGCTGTCAGGATGAGTTGCAAACATTTCATTACTGATGTTGGCCGATAGATGAAACAGTATCGGAATGATGATATTTCTTTTGGTTTTATAGTAAAGCCAGTTCATCAACACGACGAAAACAAACAGGCTGAAGATGAAATTCAGTGAATAGAGCGCCCCTTCTGCGACCACGTTGCTGTGATAGTATCCTTTGATAAAAGAGAGCGGCAGATGCCAAAGCACCCAGTAGACAGCAAAAATCATGGACGTGGCAAAAAGATTGAGCTTCCTCCGAAGAGTGTCCGTCCCGTAACAATGCCACGCAAATTCTTCCAGAATAGCCGCCAACACCAGGATGGTCCACGGTGAAAATAGCACCGATGAAAAAGATGCCT
>CAZWIN010000368.1:0-660 GCA_964633855.1 uncultured Chitinophagales bacterium | reverse complement strand
AATTTGAAATTGATCCAGCGAATGTCCAAAAAGCAGTGAGATCAATTGGCCGCCCACCATGCACAAGAAAATCAGAAAGACGGCGAGAAAAGTGTACGCATGATTGTAGCGACTTAGATTCAGAATTCTGCTCTTAAAATCATAGATCCGTGCCTTGTCCCCGCCTTTGTAAATCAGGAAGAGCGCCACCATTACCGGGGCGGCCAGCCCGGCAAGGCCAAGGACCTTCTGACCCCAAACGACAGACAGACTCTGATCTTCCAGCTGACTAAGGCGGACCACAACAAACCAGAATACCCATGGAATGAGCATCGAGAAGCCGTAAAAAGTCAGCGTTCTGTTATAATATTGCACCATGATACAATCCTCCTCTATTAGTAGGTGTCCCTAAAAGTTTTCTGCAAAGAGAAGCGGCTGCGTTTGTTTTCTTCGTTCATCATAATGCCACAGTCATGGGATAGGCTGCTCGAAGAAATCGGCAGAAAGCTGATTTGGGTGTGAGTTTACAGGAGATAGAATGTCAGCCAGGGACTACAAGGGAAATCTTGCGCCTGAAGGTCGGAAATAACGCAGTGGATTCTCTCTGGTGCCTTAGGACCGCATATTCAAACAAGAAGACAATAAAAAAAGGGCTTCCGTCGGGAAGCCCTTTTGCTATCG
>CAZWIN010000367.1:0-3139 GCA_964633855.1 uncultured Chitinophagales bacterium | reverse complement strand
GTATCACGATACAATGATTTGAATGCAAGGTCCTCAAGTTCCCATTTGATGCTGGCGAGGCCAAAACGATGGGCAAACGGCGCATAGATATCCAATGTTTCCTTTGCCATTCTCTTTTGCTTTTCCTCTGGGAGGTATTCCAAGGTGCGCATATTATGCAGGCGGTCGGCAAACTTTACGAGCATTACACGGACGTCGTTCACCATGGAAAGGAGCATTTTGCCGTAGCTCTCAGCCTGGGTAACCTCATGGCTCTTGAAGATATCCGAGATTTTGGTTGCACCGTCAACAATATCCGCTATCGTATCGCCAAACTCCGCACGAATATCATGAATCTGATATTCCGTATCCTCCGCAACGTCGTGAAGCAATGCGCTGGCGACCGAAACATCATCAAGAGGAATCTCCTTGGCGACAATTCTCGCCACTTCATAGGGATGGTCAAAGAAAGGCTCACCCGAAGCACGGATATCATGCCTGTGCGCATTAAAGCCAAAATCAAAAGCGCGACGGATAAGACTCTCATTTACGGCAGGTAAGCTCTTTTCACACACCGCAAGAAGGTCATCAAGCTTTTTTTTGTATTTAACGCTGTTCATAGGTGACTTCCACTTGCACTCTACAAGCTATCCGGACACACTCTGCTTCTCTTGAGAATATAGGCGCTTGCTTGTGGAATGTCAATAAAGGCGGGTATTGTGCATTGGAATCGGTGTGATTATTCGGTACCGAAGATACGGTCACCGGCATCTCCAAGGCCGGGCAGGATGTACCCGTGCTCATTGAGAGTTCTGTCAAGCACGGCAGTATATATCTGGACGTCGGGGTGCTGGGCTGAAATTTTTCGTACACCTTGAGGAGCTGCAAGAAGGCTGACAAACCTGATGTTGCGTGCTCCTTTTTCTTTCAGGAAGAGAATCGCTGCGGAGCCGCTCCCTCCGGTAGCAAGCATGGGGTCGAGAAGAAAGACAACACTCTTGCCAAGGTTCTTGGGAAATTTTGAATAATATTCCACGGGCTTAAGCGTTTTTTCATCACGATACAACCCGACATGGCCGACTTTTGACTCAGGCAAAAAGTCCAGGAATCCGTCCACCAAACCAATGCCGGCACGGAGAACTGGAACTAGAACAATATTCTGTCCGAGAACAAACCCCTTTGTCTGTTCCAACGGTGTGGTTACCACAACCTGTTTCATTTTCAGGTCCCGTGTTACCTGATACGCCATGATTGAGGAAATGCGGCGCAATGTCGAACGGAACATGTGGTTGCTCGTACGCTTGTCGCGAAGGATAGTAAGGTCGCGCTTGAGCAACGGGTGGTCAATGACAGTAAGATTTTTCATTTCGAGATTCCCTGTTCAGAGTTTCTTCCGCAGAGCATTTGCCGCTACAAGAAGCGGATCCCACAGTGGCGTAAATGGAGGAGTATAGGCAAGATCCCACTGCTGTATTTCATCAATGGGAATCCTATGCTGAATTGCTACTGCGAGGGTATTCCCCCTGTGGACAGCGCCCTCCTTGCCGTAAAGATTTGCACCAAGCAGACGTTTGGATTTCCGATCTGCAATGGTGGTTATTGTTACTTTGGCAGCACCGGGCATGATCCCCACTTTTGACCAGGCAGTAATTCTATCCATTACAACATCAAAACCCGATTCACTCGCTTCCGCCGAGCTCAACCCTAATTGTATGACTTCCATACCGAATATCCGAACAGCAATTGCCCGTATTGCACCGCGGAACACCGCCGAACCACCGGCTGCATTTTCACCAGCAGCCCATCCCGTTTTGCTGGCTATAGTTGCCAATGCTATATACATGGATTTGTTGTTCACCAGGTTTCTCACCTCACAACAATCCCCGGCAGCAAAAATGGTGTCAATATTTGTCTGCTGACGTTGATCAGTGAGAATTCCTCCACTCGTACCGGTTCGAATTCCAGCTTCCTGCGCAAGACTGACATTCGGCTCAACGCCGACACAAATGATGATCACATCCGCCTCAAAAGAGCCGTTGGAAGTAACAACATGAGTGACGCATTGTTGTCCATCTACAACAAACCCTTCAACGGCAGTTTGCCCCACAAAATGAACCCCATGCTTCTCAAGCTGCTCCCTTGATTTCTCGCGTGTATCCCGTTCCATTCCACCGAGCGGGAGGCTATGTCTGTGCAACACTGTTATTCCCAACCCAAGCGATGCCAACGCATCAGCCATCTCCATTCCGATATACCCACCGCCGATGATCACAGCAGATTTCGGTTTCTCATTCTCAATATATTGTCTTATGTGAAGCCCGTCCTCAAGAGATTTTACAGTAAACACATTTCGCGAGTTTTCACCCTGGAGGTTGAGTTTTTTTGGCCGGGAGCCTGTTGCAACTATGAGGCGGTCATATTTCTCCTCTGTGACGCCCCCTGTTTTCAGGTCACGCACAACAACGGCACGCTTCGTTGACAATATCTCTTCAACCCGGTGGAGAACTCTTGCATCAACGCCTTTTTTTTCCTTCAGGGATTCGGGAGTGTATGCCACAAGGCCGGATTGTTCCACTTCTCCCGCAATGTAGTATGGAACCTCACAAATGCCGTACGATATATGCTCTCCCTGTTCAAAGAGGGTAACCACTGTATCCGGATTTGTACGCACAGCCTTACTGGCGGCACTTGGCCCGGCTGCAAGCCCCCCAATGACGATGATACGTTTTGGCATGGTTACTTCTGCTTGAAAGAAAGTGTTATGGGAACTCCCGTGAACGGATAATGAGCACGTATACGGTTCTCAAGATAGCGGCGGTAAGTATCCTCAACCAGCGTCGGCTCATTACAAAAGAATGCGAACACCGGTGGCTTCGTCTTCACCTGGGTAATGTACTTTATTTTAATCTCCTTTCCTGACTTGCTCCGCGGTGGGAAAGCACTAATATCCGGCCCGAGGGCTTCATTCAGTTCGTTCGTGCTAATCCTTTTGTTTTGCTCTGCATCCACTGATTTCACCAACTCGAGCACTTTGAACACGCGTTGCTTTGTGCGTGCCGAGATAAAAATCACAGGCAGGTAGTCATAAATTCTGAGCTTCTCCCTGATTGCACGTTCATACGCTTTCGCCGTGTTCTCATCCTTCTCAACAATATCCCAT
>CAZWIN010000366.1:0-3144 GCA_964633855.1 uncultured Chitinophagales bacterium | reverse complement strand
TCCCCGCCGAAGTAAAGTGCCGTGCCCCATGATAATGCCAAGGATGTTATTGAAGTCGTGTGCGATACCACCGGCAAGCGTACCGAGACTTTCAAGTTTTTGCGCCTGGCGGAGTTGCTCCTCAAGCGATTTCCTTTCGGTGATGTCCTCAGCAATTCCTGCAATACGAATAACTTCTCCGTCCTGACTTCTTATTGGAAACGCCTGATCGTGAACCCAACGGATTGTACCGTCCGGCCGGATGATACGATAGCACTCATCGTACGTTCCTTCCTTTTGTTTTGAGAGAAATGCTTGCCACACCCGTGTACGGTCGTCAGGATGTATGGCCTCCATCCATGATTCGGGGTGATGGACCAAACTCTCACAGGTACGGCCCCAGATGTCCTCATAGGCGCGACTGATATACAGCACCTCGTTTTTCTCCGGATTGGTCAGCCAGAAGATTTCCTTGATTGCATCTGATAGCTGACGGAAACGCTCGGTGCTTTCAATAAGATCTTGTTCTGCCCGCTTACGTTCGGTGATATCAGTGCATACTCCCACCAGGTCCCAGACACCATTTGAGCGAGGTGTGATACGAACATCCTCAAAAAGCCACCGAAGAGTTCCGTCGGCAAGCCTGCACCTGAATTCATGGCTGTATCCTGTCTTGCCATGTTGCAATGCTTCCTTGTAATTCTTGTCCAGTTGTGACCGTTCCTCTTCGAGCTTTGCCATTTGCCATGCCTCGCTGTACGGCTGTCCGTTGGACATGGGAACACGGAGAAAAGCGCTCGCAGCATCCTCATTCGAGATATGCATCTCCCATACAAACGCTTCTCCCTCTTTTGTGACTCGCGCATGCCAGAGAAGACACCGCGCCGAGGAAATGACCATGCGCATCTCCTCCTCCGCCCGTTTTCGCTCGGTGATGTCGCGAATCATCCCGAGTAAATTACCACCAGGTATTTTCGTTGCGATCACTTCTGCCGGGAAGATCGAACCGTCCTTCCGGCGAAACTGCCACTCCCGGTGGTAGTCTGTCTGGCTCTCGATCACCCTGAGTGCGGAATCGATATGCGGGATCTCCGCACTTGCAACGATGTGGGAGGCATTCATGCCGATCAGTTCATTGCGTGAATAGCCAAGCATCCGGCAGATGCTCGCGTTTGCATCAATGTAGTTGCTCTCGCCGTCAGCGATGACAATGCCATCCGGTGCATGCTCGAAAAGCGTCCGGTAGCGGGCCTCGCTTGCCCTGAGCGCTTCTTCCGCTTTCTTGCGCTCCGTGATGTTGTGGACCGAACCAACCAGATGTGTGCAACACCCCTTGATGTCGTAGACGGGCGCGATACTGACTACACCAGTCAGGCGCCCTGAGGGGTATTCGGAGGTCTCTTCCCAGCTGACGACTTGATGCCTTTCAATTGCCTCTGCATACTTCTCTAATAACGTTTCCAAAGTGCCCTTGGGGACAACATCGTTTACGGTTTTCCCCACAACCATCTCTTCGCTCAAACCGGTAACCTTCAAGAAAGCGGAGTTTACGGAAATGAAACGGTATCGTTGTCCGGGTTCAACAGCTACATGAAAAATGACATCAGCAACCGTGTTGTAAATGGAAGAAAGACTCTGCTCACTCTCACGCAATGCTTCTTCTGCCCGTTTTCGCTCTGTGATATCCTCAATGGCGGCAATCATTCCCTCCAGCGCACCGGATTCATTGAAGTACGGGGTGACGTTCAAAGAAAGAAGCGTCTTACTGCCATCAGATTTTTGGATTACATGCTGCAAGTTCCGCATAGGTTCTCTTGTTGCCATTACGCGGTTGAACGGAATCTGATCTTCCGGAAGCGGACTCCCATCCAATGCGGTGATGTTCCATTCGGGCGAATTGTAGTTCCTCTGTGTGATCTCATGCTTCTTCAACCCCAGAACTTTCTCGGCACAATTGTTGGCAAACGTGATCTTTCCTTCTTTATTCACGAATACAATCCCGACGGGGCTTGTGTCCACGATACGTGCGCTCATATTCTTTTCCCGCTGCAGGGCCTGGTCAACCAACTTATTCTCTATGGCGATCTTCACCTGGTGTGTTGCGCGCTCAATCAGCAAGAAGTCCGATGGCTCCGGTATCCGCTTCACGCGGTAGTATATCGCAAATGCGGCAAGAACACTTCCGTTTTCCGCGATCACAGGAGTTGACCAGCATGCGAGCAAACCACACCCCAGGGCCAATTCCCTATAGTCATCCCACAGAGGATCCGATGCTATATCCGAAACGATGACCTGGCTCTTGCGGTGCACAGCCGTACCGCAGGAACCAGCTTTGGGACCTACTGTTCCGCCTTCAATCGCTCTGACGAACTCTTCAGGCAAATGGGGCGCTGCACCATTACGCAAATGCACACCATCTGCATCAACGAGGAGAATCGAACAAATGGCTCCCGGAGATTGTGCCTCGATATTCAATGCTATCGAATTCAACACTTCGGACAACGAAACGTTTCTTGCAATGCTCTCCAGGACGCTATTCTCCCCTTCGAGGATCTTGCGCATATTCTCTCCGCTTTCCAGCTCCGCCTGTTCTGCCCGAAGACGGTCTGCTTCGAATGTCTTGAGAGCAAAGAAGAGCACCGTAGCAGTTGCCAGAACAAAGAACCAACCTTTGAGTATCTGCATCTGTGCGTACTGGCGCACATCGGTGATCGCGGACGAGAGGGTTGCATCTGAAAAGAGAATCCACAACGCCCCAGCTAACAGGTACATAGCGGAGACCCTGAGTGCAAATTTTGTTGCTCTCTTCATGACTGCTCCTAGGTCTTAACTCAAAGAATTGAAGTCGATTCTCCACCGGTGGAGCGGATTCAAAGAACTTGTTGTGAAACGGGGACTAGATACTTGCCGGAAAGGCAGACTTCGCGCTAGAGATAGAAGATAACGGGGAGGATGACCTTGTTGGGAAGGCATGTATGATGGCCTCTATTGAGAGCAATCTAATGAAAAATCGTTAAATGTCAATTGCGGATGTTCCATGTAAATTGTAGAAATGAGTTGAATACCCGCCAACTTCCCTTCATTCCCTCATGTGTTTGCCTCATTCTCGTTGGCATGGCACATGGTGAACTATGCGCTATCACTATGAAGGGAAGGATCACTTTG